>DATNNI010000311.1:0-15934 GCA_035601915.1 Xanthobacteraceae bacterium | reverse complement strand
CGAGCGACTGGTCGACGTGACCTACGACGCCATGATGCGGGGCATCGCGGTGATCCGGCCGGGCGCCACCACCGGCGACATCGGGGCCGCCATCCAGACCTTCGTGGAAGCCCAGCACATGAGCGTGGTGCGCGACTTCTGCGGGCACGGCCTCGGCCGGTTGTTCCACGACGAACCGAACATCGTCCATGTCGGCCGCCCCGGCGAGGGCATCCTGCTCAAGCCGGGCATGTTCTTTACGGTGGAGCCGATGATCAATCTCGGCCGTCCGCATGTGAAGGTCTTGTCCGACGGCTGGACAGCGGTGACCCGCGATCGCTCATTGTCGGCGCAATTCGAGCACTCGGTCGGCGTTACCGACACCGGCGTCGAAGTCTTTACGCTCTCACCGAAGGGCTACACCAAGCCGCCCTATCGGGCGTAAGCTGCGGCCTCCGCGCGCAGCGCCTGGTTTTCCGTCTCGAGCTGCGCAACGCGCGCCTGTAATGGCGCCACCGCCGCCTGGACCTCGTCAATGGCATAACGCGGCGTGATGTGCTGCGGGCAATTCCAATCGAACGTTTCCAGGGTGAGCAGACAAGCGCGTTCGAGCTTGGCCTTGTAGCCTGGCACGGCGAGGCGGCCAGCCAGTTCGGAATCAGCTGCGATATTGCGCATTTCGACGTGCGCAAGAACTTTAAGCCGCGCCCGGTTGGGATAGTCCATCAGGATCAGCGCCGCGCGATCGTTGGCAGCAACATTGCCGACGCTGATGTATTGCAGATTGCCGCGAAAATCGGCAAAGCCGAGCGTCTTCTCATCGAGCACCTTGAGGAAGCCGGGCGGGCCGCCGCGATGCTGCACATAGGGCCAGCCGGTTTCCGAAACTGTCGCCATATAGAAACTGTCGCGAGCCGATATGAACGCCGCCTCATCATCAGTGAAGCGATCGAAGGTGCGATGACCCTTGAACTTCTCCCACATTTCACGGCTTCCGTTCGCGGCCTGCGCGGCGCGCACGCTCGGCGTCGAGGCAATATCGAGAAATTTGTAGCTCACACTGAAGCTCCTCCCATCAGTTCCAACGTATTGGCTCATCGCTCGGTCGATAATCGATGCAGTTGACAAGTCATTATTGCTGTTTCAGCAATAGTGCATGGACCGCCTCGAGGCGATGCGCGCATTCGCCGCCGTTGCCAAGCTCGGGAGCTTTGCCGAAGCCGCCCGCCGATTACGGCGTTCGCCTTCGGTGGTGACCCGCGCGATCGCTCAGCTTGAAGATGAGCTTGGCCTTACGTTGCTGTTGCGAACCACCCGCTCGCTCCGCCTGACGGAGGGCGGCGAAGTCTATCTGGAAAACTGCGAGCAGATTTTGGCGGATGTCGACAGCGCCGAACGCCGGGCGCGCGGCGAAGACGCCGAACCGCGCGGCCGTTTAAAGGTCGCGGCTCCGATCGTGTTCGGCCGTCTGCACGTCTTGCCTGTGATCCGATCCCTATTGCGGACGTATCGCACCCTATCGATCCAGTTGAGCCTGTCAGACCGCAACGTCCATCTCGTAGATGAAGGCATTGATGTCGCCGTCCGCATCGGCGTCCTGTCGGATTCAAGCTTGATTGCCGTGAAGTTGGCGGAGGTCAACCGCGTCGTGGTGGCAAGTCCTGCTTATTTAAAAATGCGCGGTATTCCGAAATCTCCCGATGAACTTGCGGGTCACGATGTCATCGCATTTGAGGGTGTCGGCCTCATTGACGACTGGCGCTTCGATCCTCATCGCAAGCCGGTGCAGTTAGAGCCGCGCCTGACCGTCAACAGCGCCGACACGGCAATTGCGGCGGCCGAAGCCGGCGTCGGGATAGCGCGCCCGCTATCCTATCAGGTCGAAGCCGCCGTGCGCGCCGGCCGCCTGATACCCATCCTGCAACAATTTGCGCCGTCGCCATCGCCGGTCAACGCGATTTATCCGTCGCGGCGGATCCCGTCGGCCAATGTCGCCGTTTTCGTCAAAACCGCGCGCGATTACTTCAAAAACGAGCCGCTGTTGCCGGTTACCGCGTGGAAGAAAAAGTAGCCCGGACGTCGAAGCATCGCCTACCACGCGGCCTCAAGGATTTTCATCACATCATCGGGCGACCGGATCGGCTCAGGGTTTGTCCTCACCCAGATATTGCGCATCGCCGCTTCGGCGATTTTAGCAAGCTGCTCGCGCTTGACGCCGACATCGCGCAGCGTCCTCGGCAGCTTCAGCCCGGCAACAAGCTCCGCTACCGCATCGGAAGCCGGGATGCCCGGGCGGCCGAGCGCTTGCGCGATCAGCCGCTGCTTTTCGGCCGTGGCGCGCTCGTTGAATCGCAGCACATGCGGCAGCATCACGCACGAGGTGTAGCCGTGCGGGACGTCGGCGAAGGCACCGAGCACGTGTCCGATGCCGTGGCTTGCTCCGTAATTGACCCGCGCAATCGAAGATGCGGCAAGCCAGGACGCTTGCTGACACTGCAAGCGCGCAGCCAGCTCATCCGGCCGCGGCAGCGCTTGCGCGAATAGCCGCAGCGCATGCAGCGCAAGACCGTCGCAATAGGGATGCGCCTCGATCGAGCAAAGCGCTTCCACCGCATGATCGACGCCGCGCACTCCGGTCGAGAGCCATAGCCATTGCGGCGTATAGAGCGTTGCTGCCGGGTCGAGAATGACGGCCCGCGCGCCAATGTCCGGACCGATAAACGAGTGCTTCTGGCGGATGCGCTCGTCGGTAATGCCGGCAAGGTTGGAAAATTCAGCTCCGGACAGAGTGGTCGGCACGACAATTTGGCGAACCGGCGACGGCCGAATATCAGGGACGTGGCGTTTGCCATCAGCAGAGACGGTGGCATGCAAGCCGTCGAGCGCCTCTGCGGAATCGATATCATGCGCGAGACAAATTTGCAGGACCTTGACGGTGTCAATGGCGGTTCCGCCGCCGACCGTCAATATCAGGTCCGGCACTGCCGCACGGACTGCGCGAGCCGCAGCGATGACGCTTTCCCGCGGCGAATGCTGGACGCAGCCGTCGAACAGCCCGGCGTAGTGCTGGAAGCCGAGCGCTTGCGCGATCGCGGACACGACCGGCGTGTTCCGCGCCACGCTCTTGGCCGCGACAATGAAGACTTTTGTTGCTCCAACGCGCGCCATTTCCTCGACCGCCGCATCCGCGGCCGGACGGCCAAAAACAACGCGCTCCAGCGGAAGATAGGCGTAGCTGCCCGCCTCAGACACTTGCATTCCTCCCTGGTCGCGTACCTGGCCGTACCCGGCACAACGGGAATTATCTCTCACCCGATTGCAAAATACCGCAATCAGGTCATCTTGGAGCTACCAAACCGCGGGCGGGGGTGCACCGTCGGCTTGGATGTGCTTTGGACCTCCCATGGAGAAAAAGCGCGAGCGCGACGGCGAGTTGGCCGAGAGCTCGCCGCATTATTACGGCCATCGGGCCCGCTTGCGCGAGCGCTTTCGCGAGGCCGGACCTGACGCGCTGTCGGATTACGAACTTCTCGAGGCGGTCTTGTTCCGCGCCCTGCCGCGGCGCGACGTAAAACCGCTCGCCAAGACCCTGATCGCGACGTTCGGCTCTTTCGCCGAAGTCATTTCGGCGCCGGTGCCTCGTCTTCGTCAGGTCAAGGGACTTGGCGACGCCACCATCACCGAGTTGAAACTTGTGCAGGCGGCGGCGAGCCGGCTGCTGCGCGGCGAAGTGAAAAAGCGGACGGTGCTGTCATCCTGGTCGGCCGTACTCGACTACTGCCGCACTGCGCAAGCCTTTGCCGCCCGCGAGGAGTTCCGCGTTATCTTTCTCGATAAGCGCAATCAGCTCATCGCCGACGAGACGCAGCAAATCGGTACGGTGGATCACACGCCGGTTTATCCGCGCGAAGTGGTCAAACGAGCACTCGAACTGTCGGCGACTGCGATCATCCTGGTGCACAACCACCCTTCCGGCGATCCGACGCCGTCGCGCGCCGACATTCAGATGACGCAGCAAATTATCGCGGTGGCCAATCCGCTCGGCATTTTGGTGCACGACCACATCATCGTCGGCAAGGAAGGCCACGCGAGCTTGAAGGGGCTTAAGTTGATCTAAGTCGGTCGCGACTTCGTGAGTTTCACTGTCGCTTTTCGCTCATTTTGTTCAAGTAGCGCCCCTTGAAGTATCTGGCAGCCAACGGCGGCGTTCTTTATATTGACCGCTGGCTATCCGATGAAGGCCGTTCAATAATCGTCGTTATCAGCATGCCAGAGAGCGAACGTGCAGGTTAAAGACTTCATGACGCGCGGCGTGGTTACAATCGCGCCTGACACCACCTTACTCGCCGCGGCCAAGCTGATGCTTGAACATCGCGTCGGCGGCTTGCCGGTGCTCGATGCGGCAGGCCGCATCATCGGCGTTTTCAGCGAGAGCGACCTGTTGCGCGAGGAGGGCGAAGACGGCTCGCCGTGGCTGGATATTATGGTCGCTCAGGACGAGAAACCTGCGGCGTCGCTTCGGCTCGACACGCGTGAGGTCGCTGACATTATGACACGGCAACCCATCACCATCGCTCCGGATGCATCGATCGCCGAAGCCTGCCGCCTTTTGCATGACCATCGCCTGCGGCGATTGCCGGTGGTGGCGAGCGACACGCTCGTCGGCGTGATCGCGCGCGTCGATCTGGTGCGCGCTATGGCCACGTCGGCCGAAAAAGCTTCCTCGGCACCGCCGCGGGACGTCTGCATTGAGGAGCGAGCGGCCGAATTGGAACGGCAGATCTGGCGCAACCGCGCGCGGGGCGGCGTACGGCCGTTTTAGTTATTTAATAATTTCCGTCGCTGCGGCGTCCGCCGCATTTCGACACACTTCATTGATCAGGTCGCACCATGAATGCCGGCTCCGCTTCCGCCAAAGCTCCACCCGGCTTCCTGTGGGGCGTCTCAACTTCAAGCTATCAGATCGAAGGCGCCGCCCATGAGGACGGACGCGGGCTGAGCATCTGGGATACCTATTCGCGGATCCCCGGGAAGATCAAAAACAACGATACCGGCGACGTCGCCTGCGACCATTATCATCGCTACCGCGAGGACGTCGCGCTGATGCAGGAATTCGGAGTCCAGGCCTACCGCTTTTCAGTCGCGTGGCCGCGGATCATGCCCGAGGGCCGCGGCGCGATCAACAAAGCCGGGCTTGCCTTTTACGATCGCCTTATCGATGCGATCATCGCCGCCGGCATCGAGCCGTGGCTTTGCCTTTATCATTGGGATCTGCCGCAGGCGCTGCAAGACAACGGCGGCTGGACTAATCGCGATTGCGCGCAATGGTTCGCCGACTACACCGATGTGGTCGCGCACCACTTTGGCGACCGGGTGAAGCGCTTTGCGACCGTCAACGAACCGAGCGTGTTCACGCTGTTCGGCTTCGCCCTCGGCGGCCAAGCGCCGGGCATTACCGACCGCAGCATGCTCTTGCGCGCCATCCATCACGTGAATCTCGGTCATGGCGCCGCCATCGACCGCCTGCGCGCAAGCGTGAAGAATGCATCGCTCGGCGCCGTTCACAATTGTCAGCCGTGCCGGCCGGCGACCGACACGCCGGAAAATCGGGTCGCGGCCGAAACCCTCGACGCTTACTGGAATCTCGCTTTTCCCGACCCGCAATTGCGCGGCGTTTATCCGCCGCCGATTGCGGAGTTGATGACGCCTTACCTGAAGCCCGACGACCTCAAGCGCATCAACCGGCCGGTCGATTGGTTCGGCTTGAACCACTATTCGCCGAATTACGTGGTCGCAAGCGACAACACTCCGCTCGGATTGTGGTTCGGCGATGCGCCGGCGAACGTGCCGCGGTCCACCATGGGCTGGCCGGTTGAACCGGCGGGGTTCCGTGAAATATTGACGAGAATGCACAAGCGCTATGGCTTGCCGATTTACGTGACCGAGAATGGCACCGCTTATGCCGACCAGCCCACGCCGGACGGCAAGGTGCACGACGAGCCGCGCATCTCGTATCTCAAGGCCTATACGGCGGCGATGTTCGAGGCGATGGCGGCCGGTGTTGACGTGCGCGGCTATTTCGTCTGGGCGCTGTTGGATAACTTCGAATGGAGTTCGGGCTATAGCGAGCGCTTCGGGCTTGTCTACGTTGACTATCCCACCCAGCGCCGGCTGCCGAAGGACTCGTTCCGCTGGTTCGCGGATCAGATCAAGGCGAGTCGGGCTTCTTCGGTTCCGGCTGTCTGACCTGATCGAGCGCGAATAGCAGCACCGCAACGCGAGCGGTGGCAGAGCGCCACTCCGATAAGCGCTGGTAGTTGTCGACCAGCCAGTTGAAAGCCACCTGAACCGTGACGAAGGCGGCGGAAGCTTGTGTCAACTCGCCAAGCGTCATAGTCCCGGCGAGATATTTTGGCACGCATAGAAACCAGCCGAAGACCGGCGCAAACAAAACGTCCGTCTGCGAGACGAACGTCGTGCCCATCAACTGCCGGAGCAGTTGTCGCCAGCGCAGCAGCACCTCCGCCAGCGCGCCCCAAACAGTGCTCTCCTGCTTTGAATGTTGGCCGTCCGCAGGATGATTTGCGGATTCACGGATATCGTTGGCTGCCGCCAGAAATTCCGCTTCAGCCTGGCTCTGCATCTGAATAACCGAGGGCAGGTGATGCCCGATCGCCAGCATGCCGCCCGTGCAAGTCAGCGCATAGATGATCGCGCCGATAACGAGATAGCCTGGAATGGTCACGATCAGGCCGCCGGCGGTAAATGTCAGCCCGCCGCCGACCGACCAGAGCACGCTGGTAAAGACGCCGGCCGTCATCACCGAATTGACCAAACCCAGCGTCAAATCGACCGGCGAGTCGGTCGCCGATTTAACGTCGTATGAGATGCGGTATTCGGCGTTCTTATATTCGCCGCCCACCGCTTCGATCTTGCGATAACGGTCACCGGTAAGCCAGTCGGTGAGAATGTAGGTGGTCAACCATTGACGCCATTTGCGCTGTGTGGTCATGCGCCCCCAGACCGAGACGACAGCTAAGCCGACACTCATGATCGCGAGCGGCGCGAACACCCCGACCTGATGCCACAGGGTTTCGCCATCGCGGCGGGCGAGCGCGTTAAAGAAATCGCGATTCCAGTAATTGAGGCGGTACTGCACCGCGAGCTGCAACACCGCGATGACCACGAGGCCAACGGTCAAAGGCCACGCAATCATGGCGGACTTGCCGCGCCAAAATCCGCGCGCGCTCGCCCAGAACCGAACTAGCTTCGCACGATCCGAATGTTCGGGGTCCGCCATCGCCTCCCCTGCAGCGGCCGTCAATGTTAGGCGGGCTGCACCACCGCTGCCGTTTGCTGGATCATTTCACGGTGACACGGCCCCTGTCGAGCGAGCTACCGCTGGTTGATGTAAGTGAAGCGCAGCCGCTGATAGCGCGCGCGTCGATCACCGCCAGCCGAGACCGGGGGCAACGTTTTTGAGGATCGCCTCGATGACGTGGGCGTTGTAGTCGACGCCCAGCTGATTGGGGACGGTCAGCAACAGCGTGTCGGCCTCGGCGACGGCTTCGTCCTTCTTGAGTTGTTCAATCAGCACATCTGGCTCGGCCGCATAGCTGCGGCCGAAAATGGCGCGTTCGTTGCTGCCCAGATAGCCGATGGTATCGCTCTCCTCGTCGCCGCGTCCGAAATAGGCGCGGTCGCGATCGTCGACAAGCGCGAAGATGCTGCGGCTCACCGAGACCCGCGGCGTGCGCGCGTGACCCGCGGCTTTCCACGCCTCGCGATATTTCCGGACCTGCTCGGCCTGCTGGACGTGGAACGGCCGTCCGCTCTCGTCGATTTTAAGCGTCGAACTCTGGAGGTTCATGCCGAGCTTGGCGGCCCACTCAGCCGTGGCATCGGTTGCAGCCCCCCACCAGATGCGATCGCGCAGGCCCTCCGAGTACGGCTCGAGCCGCAAAAGACCCGGAGGATTCGGAAACATCGGCTGCGGGTTCGGCTGAGCAAAGCCGTTGCCGCGGAGCGCTTCGAGGAAAACCTCGGTATGGTGCCGCGCCATATCGGCGTCGCTCATTCCTTCGGGCGGGGCATAACCGAAATGGCGCCAGCCATCGAGCACCTGCTCAGGCGAACCGCGGCTGATGCCGAGCTGGAGGCGTCCACCGGCGATGACATCGGCGGCGCCGGCGTCTTCCACCATGTAAAGCGGGTTCTCGTAGCGCATGTCGATGACAGCGGTGCCGATCTCGATCCGCTTGGTCTTCGCGCCGGCCGCCGCCAATAGCGGGAACGGCGAGCCGAGTTGGCGGGCGAAGTGATGGACACGAAAATAGGCGCCATCCGCGCCGAGTTCTTCGGCGGCGACCGCCAAGTCGATCGATTGCAACAACGCGTCGGACGCCGATCGCGTCTGCGATTGCCGCGAAGGCGTCCAGTGGCCGAAAGACAGAAATCCGATCTTTTTCATGGGCATGTGCGGTTGGGAGGTGTGCCGTTTCGCGCTGTCCTGGCGTCGGCGAGAATCGGCATGGCAATATCACGAGATAGAAACCGGTGCGAAAGGAAGTTAGTCATGGCGCAAGAAATTGCGAGGCGGCGGGAAGCTCCTCCGGCCGCGAGGCTTCTGGCGTTGGCCATAGGCGCGGCTGCGGTCGGAGCGGTCGCCATCGGCGCGCTGGCAGTCGGTCGCATGGCCATTGGGCGTCTGGCTATCCGGCGGGCCCGGTTCGGCTCGCTAGAGGTCGACGAATTGACCGTCGGCAAACTTCGAGTCCTCGAGCGTGAGGACCGGTGAGGGCCGCTGTTACTGCGCGCCGCGCGGCTTGGAAAGAAGCATCTGGGTGCATCGAAACAGCGCGATGGTTTTGCCGGTCGCTTCGCTCTTGACCTCCGCGTCCCAGACTTGGGTCGTCCCTCCACCATGCAACATGCGCGCTTCGCAGCTCACACCGCCGGAAAGTGCGGTGCCGAGAAAGTTGGCCTTCAGCTCGATCGTGGTGAAACCTGCGGCCCCCTCCGGCAACGACATGATGCAGCCGTAGCCGCATGAGGTATCGGCCAGAGCCACGACCGTCGCCGCATGCAGATATCCATTCGGCGCCAGATGTTGTTTGCCGACCTCGAAGCGGCCGCGTGCGAAACCGTGCCGGAGCTCCGTCCAATCAAGACCGAGAATGTCGGGCAGAAATCCGCTTTGCTTTGCGCGAAAAACCGCCGGTGCATCGTCCATGGTGCGCCCCGAATCCTAAACGCCGTCATTGTTGCCGGACTAGCAGCATCGGATCCGCACCCTCCGGAACGCGCTGCCAGGTGTTGGCATCGTTCTCTTCGAAGCGCCAATTCTGGCCGCGGGACGAAAGCACGATCAGTTCGCCTTGGTCCATACGCCACGCCGTGGGAGCGAAGCGGATCACGCCGGCGTCGCAGCCGGGCTTGATCTTAACCGCCATGGCATCGGTGCCGGCGGGCGTCAGCGCCAAAGTGAGCGTGCAGATCGGCTTGCCTGTTCCGCGCGCAATCCCCCAATCGCCAATCATGTCTTCCGCCGAGCGTACCGGCGCAGCGGCCGCGCTCTGCAGCACGTAGCGGCCTTGCACCGGATCGAAGCCGTCATAAATGCCGGCCTCCGCCTCGGTAAGTTCAATCGCCGCCTTGCCACCGCCATCGAGCAGCCGCAAACCGCCGTAATTATCGACTGTCCAGGCGACGAGATCACGGGTCGCCGGAAAAACCGCCGGGCAGTTTTTGTCGATATCGAGCTTGTAGCCGTTGGCGACTTGATCAGATCGGAAAACGAAGCGGCAGATTTTGTCGTGATCAGCGTTGGAGAATTCCCAGGTGCCAACCATGGCGCTCGCGGCGTCGCTGAGCGGCGCGGTGTCCTCGGCAAAAGCTCCATCGCAAATGCCGAAGAGAACACTCATTCCGACGAAGAGGCTTAATGTAGCGCAGTGTCTGATGCTCGATACGCGTCCCCTCATCATGCGACGCTAGCATGCCGATATCGCGTCGTCATGATACCGCGGCGACGACTAGTCGCGGCGAGCCCGCTTGTGAACACACTCCGAGTCTACATATCTTGAGCATTACAATTCGGGTGATTGCAGCATGAGCGACGATATTGATCGGCCACGGCGACCGGCGGTAGAGCCCGAGATCATTCCGCCCGGACGAGCTCGGTCCTTCGACTGGCAGCACGACCGGGTTTATCCGACGCACCGCATCTATGTCAGCCCGCTTGGACCGGGCGGCATAGCGCTCATCCTTCTTATGCTGGGCGTGCTCGCCGCCATCCTCCTGCTCGTATTGGTGGGTGCGGTGCTGATCTGGATACCGCTATTGGCCGGGGCGGTGCTCGCCGGCGCTATCGTGCGGATATTGCGCCGCTAAGCGCGGGTTTCCGCCGCCGCCTTCTGGGGAAGCGGCGTATACCGGGCGTTAACCCTAGCTCTTTATGAATTTTTAACCATGGCGCGCCGTTTGCGGCCTGCGGATTGGCGGCTCGTGCGCGCGCGTAACTTGGGGCTTGGGCGCCTGAAAAAGACGCTGTTCGAAACCATCAGCACGGCCGGCACCGGGGCTGACAACGATATCGGCAATGTTTGAAGCGCCGCGCCAAATTCAACCCGCATACGCCGGCAGGCGAAGCCCCTCATTTGTCTCCGCGCCCGCGCCCGGATTCGATCTGCAACAGGCGATGCGCCAGATCTGGCGCGGCAAGACCACCATCGTGATAACGACGGCGGCAGCTCTGCTGCTTGCCGTGCTTTTCATCGTACTGGCGCCGCACAAATATACCGCGGTCACCCAGATCCTCATCGATCCCACCGATTTGCACGGGGTGGGAAGCGACCTTACTCCCGCCAATCCGGCAAATGACGCCGCGGCGCTGCAGGTGGAGAGCCAAGTCCGCGTGCTCACATCCGACACCGTACTGCGCCGCGTCGTCAGCGCCGAAGGTCTCGACCGCGATTCGGAATTTATCGGCTCTCCGTCGTGGTTCGGGCGAAGCAGCGCCCACGTCGACAACGCGATCACCGCCTTGAACGCGCTCAAGCGCGACGTTCAGGCCAAACGTGCCGAGCGCACCTACGTCGTCGACGTCAGCGTTACCAGTCGCGATCCGGCAAAGGCGGCGCGCCTCGCCAACGCGGTAACGAGCGCCTACCT
The DNA here is from genome assembly GCA_035601915.1 of Xanthobacteraceae bacterium. Taxonomy (GTDB): domain Bacteria; phylum Pseudomonadota; class Alphaproteobacteria; order Rhizobiales; family Xanthobacteraceae; genus BOG-931. The sequence goes on along the minus strand of DATNNI010000311.1, from coordinate 4,783 downwards.
CTCCGAGCAGACGTATGTGAGATCGGAAGCAGCACGCCAGGTGTCTCAGTCGCTATCCTCGCATCTCAACGAGCTTAAGGAGCGGGTGCACGAAGCCGAAAACCGGGTCGAGACCTTCAAGGTCAACAACAATATCTTCAGCGCCGGCGGCCAGCTGATCACCGAGCAGCAACTCGCCGAACTGAACAATCAGCTTGGAACGGCGCGGGCCCGGACGGCCGCGGCGAAGGCGCGGCTTGACCAGGTCGAGCGGCTGCAGGCGTCCGGGGTCGAAACCGGTGCCTTCCCCGAGGCCGTGCAATCGCAGACCATCGCCATGCTGCGAACCCAATATGCCGAGGTAATGCGCCGCCAGGCCGAACAAATGACCACACTCGGATCGCGGCATCCGGCGGTCATCGAAATCAAGGCCGAAGCGGACCGGCTGCGGCGGAATATCGACGACGAAATCCGCCGCATCGCGCTGTCGGCGCGGACCGACTACGACGGCTCGCGCGCCAATGAGGAAACGCTGGCGGCCAATCTGGAAACGCTGAAACGTAATGCAGTTGCGACCAATGAAGCCATGGTATCGCTGCGCGAACTGGAGCGCGACGTGCTGGCAAGCCGGGCGGTCTATGAGGCGTTTCTGGTACGCGCCCGGGAGACCGGCGAACAGGAGCGGATCGACACCAAAAACATTCGTGTCATTTCCCCCGCTGATACGCCGTTGCGCCGCAGCTTCCCGCCGTCGAATTTCTTGATCGCCGTCGGCGCCCTTCTCATCGGCGCCGCTACGGGTGTCGGCATTGTACTGAGGGGCTCGGGATTGCCTCCCGCTGAAACGAAGCCGCGCCGGAATGGCGGACTACGCTCATGGTTGGGTGCGCTCACCTCGGCAACGAACAAGCTGCGGCCGGCCGCACGCGACACAAGCGCACTGCCGATTCTCGCCGTGTTGCCCAACGTGGACGTCAGTTACGGGTTAAGCGCAGCGGAAGATCCAAAATCGCGATTTGCCTCGGAGATCCAAAAAGTCCATGACGCCGTGCGCGAAGGTCATAAGGGACGCGGCAATCCAAGCGTCCTGGTGATCACTTCCACCGATGAAGACGACACCGTGGCGGTTGCGCTTATGCTCGCCGCCGCGGCGACCGTAAAGCACAGCGTTTTGCTGATCGACGCAGATGTGGAACGGCGGACACTTTCAGCGCTCGACGCCGACCATACCAATGCCGGTTTGGTCGACGTGGCCTCCGGCCGCCGCAAGCTTGCTGACGTCGTCGTCCGGGATGCCGACACGAACATTAATCTGTTGCCGTTCGTCGCCCCCGGCAGCCGCCGGAATGGTTCGCTGCGCGAAGCGGACGTCAAAAAGGCGTTCGAACAGACCAAAAGCTTCGACATGGTGATAGTCGCCGCCATTCGGCTGAACGGCGAGCCGTGCACGCGCCTGTTCGCTAGTCTGGTCGACCATATCATCCTGGTCGCCAGAGCCGATGAGCAAAACACCGAGGCGATCGAACGGCTGATGGCGGACCTCGGCCGCGATGCGCGCAAAGTGCGCGGCGCGGTGCTAACCGGGGTCGGGACGGCGTGAGTTCGCGCCGCGACCGCGGCCCGGTACGCAGGCCGCAAGAGACGGCGCAAGAGAGAGTAGCAGTGATCCCGCTCGGGCGCTTCCGCACCGAAAACTCGCAAGCTGCCGCCACCGGCGGCAATGACACGTTGCTGCGCAGCATTTTGCTCGCGGCAGTCTTTCTGCTGCTGTGGATATCGCTTCATCCTTTCGTCAGTCTCGGCGATCCCGATGAGCTTACCGAAACCGGAAGCACCGCCAATCAAATCGCCTATTCGCTGCTGCTGGTTTTACTTGCGGCATGGTGCTTTGCGCATGACCCAAGCCGGTTGCTTGTTCTGCTGCGGCCGGTTTTTGTCGCGATGTTGCTCTGGTTCGTTCTGACGGTTGCGACTTCCTGGGAGCCCGCCCTCTCCGCTCGCCGCCTGATATTCACGCTTATCAGCATGAGCATCGCGGCCATGGTGTTGTTGCTGCCCACGAACCAGCGGCATTTTGCCGGCGTGATGGCCACGGTGGTGCTGGCCGTCCTTGCCGCCTGTTACCTCGGCGTGCTTTTGGCCCCGGCCCTTACCGTTCATCAAACCAGCGATCTCGCCGAGCCGGAACTCGCGGGCGATTGGCGCGGCGTTTTCTCGCACAAGAACGAAGCCAGCGTGGCAATGGTCCTATTTTTCTTCATCGGCATGTTCGTGGCGCGCGTCCGCAGTTTGATTCTCGGCGGCCTGATCGTTGTATCGGCCCTGGTGTTTCTTCTCTTCACCCAGTCGAAGACCGCGATCGCTATGCTCCCGATAACGCTGCTCGTGACCGCCCTGATCAACCGCATCCGCAGGCCGGCCATCGGCATTGGTCTCGGCCTGCTTGTTGTCGGGGCCTTCGTCATTCTGTCGATCGGCTCGCTTTATTCGGAGCAAGTTCGCGACCTGCTCGATATGATTTTGCCGGATGCGTCTTTCACGGGGCGAACGGACATTTGGCAATTCGCGCTCGATCACATCGCGCAACGTCCGATCACCGGTTACGGTTTCGCAGCATTTTGGGGAACGCATGAGGTGGTCTATGGGATGAGCGGCAATTCGGTTTGGGCCAATGCCGTGGCTCACGCCCACAATGCCTACCTCAATCTGGCTCTCACCGTCGGGATTCCTGGGTCGCTGCTCGTCACCGCGTGGCTGGTTGTGCTTCCGCTGATCGATTTTTACCGTGGGCCGGCCGATCCCGCGGCCTTACCGCTCAAGCTCTTGTTCTTACGCACCTGTATGTATGCGGCCTGTGCCTCCTGTTTCGAGAGTTTGTTGCTGCAGGAGGGCGGCCTGTTTCTTTTCACCGCCGCGTTCGGCTTGCGTTTTCTTTCCCTGGCGCGGATCAAGCCGTAAGCAGCGTGAATTAGAGCGGCGCCAAATTTATGGTTTACATAGGACGCCGTAGCGTGTCGGCCGAAATCGAAACCCATCGCGCTCGTCGCTCTCTCCACTCTTAAGACTAACGCTCGAATTAACTTTGTTTGCCTGCTCCCGCCGCCTAGAGCTTGGCGAAAGGAGCCGGATTATGACCGGACAGATCGGCTGTCTTCATTTCGACGGAACGGCCGACCGCCGGTGGTCCGTCCCGGCGCTGCAAGTCGGCGGTCTGCCGATTGCGTTAATCAATCGCGCCAACTCCGCGGAGCTTATGCTCGATGCCGCGCGGCATCGCCGCGACAGTACGTTGCCTGCACTCATCTTCAGCTCCGCAAACGGCCAAGTCCTTTCCATGAGCGCGCGGCACTCTTGGGTCCGCGAATTGTTTCTCGCCGCCGATCTCATTCATGCCGACGGCATGCCGCTGGTGTTTGTCTCACGGCTGTTTCACAAGCCGGCGTTGCCGGAGCGGGTCTGCACGACCGATCTGTTCCACGACGTGGCGCGCATGGCGCCGGCCAGCCGCGCCCGGATGTTTCTTCTCGGCGCCACGCAAAAGGTCATTGACGAGGCGGTGCGCCGCATCCGCCGGCTTTATCCCGATCTCGATGTCGTAGGTCACGCGAGCGGTTACTTGCGGCGCACGGAGGATGAAGCACGGGTCATTGAACGCATCAACGCCGCGCGTCCGGACATTCTTTGGCTTGGGCTGGGCGTACCGGACGAGCAAGCATTCGCGGTGCGCAATCGCAGCCGGCTGCGCGTGGGATTGATCAAAACCTCGGGCGGCTTGTTCGACTACATCTCCGGCAAAAACGCCCGCGCGCCGGCCTGGATGCGGCGAGCCGGCCTTGAATGGGCTTTTCGCACCTATCTCGAGCCGCGCCGTCTCGCCGGCCGCTATCTCGCCACCAATCCGCACGCGCTATTCCTCTTGCTCACCCGCACAACAATCGGCGCGCGAATCCCGACCTCCAACGAATGGAAGGCGGACCGATGATCCTGAGCGCTTTCGTGTCATGACCGGACGCTTAATGCCTCACGTGTTCGTCTGCGTGCCGACATTCCGTCGTCCCGAGGGCTTGCGCAAATTGCTGACGCATCTCGAGCAATCGAACTATGCGGGAATGATCGAGGTCGTCGTGGTCGACAATGACACGGTAACCCGCAGCGGCGCCGTGGTCGTTGACCAAATGGCTCCCGCCTACCGGTTCCCGCTGCGCTGCCTCGTTGAGCCGCGCCGCGGGCATACTTATGCGTATAACCGCGCGTTCGTCACTGCGTGCCGCGCGACGCCGGCGCCAGACTACGTCGCGGTGCTCGATGACGATGAATACCCGCACGCGAACTGGCTCAGCGAAATGATCAGCGTGGCGAAAAGCACAGAGGCCGATATCGTCGGCGGCCCGGTGTTCCCGGTATTCGATGCTCCCGAGCACTGGCTGGCGCGCAGCGGCCTTTACATGCCGACCCGTTACAAGACCGGACCGGTGGCGATGATCTATGGCGCCGGGAACATGCTGATCCGGCGCAGCATGCTCGAACACTATCTCGACGAGCCGTTCGACCACGCCTTCGCCTTCACCGGTGGCAGCGATTACGATTTCTTTTGGCGATGCCGCAAGGATGGCCATTCGTTTGCCTGGGCCGACGACGCGCATGTATTCGAGACCACGCCGCGTTCGCGCACCACGGTCGGCTATCTATTGCGGCGGCGATTCCGCACCGGGACCGAGGCAACGCGCATCGACCGCAAACTCGCGGGGGGCGTGGACGGCCCGCTGCGCCGCTGGTGCAAGGCGCTCGGCCTGATCGGCACCGG
>DATNNI010000310.1:0-2528 GCA_035601915.1 Xanthobacteraceae bacterium | reverse complement strand
CATCACCGCTGGCGGCGGCCCAAGCTGGCGCTCACGGGCGACGCCAAGCCGATTCTGCAAAGCCTGTTGGCGGAATTGCCCGCGCACAACGAGAAGCGCGCCTCGCGGCGCGCTGAAATGGAACAGCGGCAGGCCAAGTGGCGGCAGCGTTTGGCCAAGATCGCACCGCAGATCGGTTTCTTGGAAGCGATTCGCGCCGAATTGCCTGAGGACGGCATCCTCGTCGATGAAGTCACGCAGCTCGGCTTTGCCGCGCGGCTCGCATTCCCGGTCTACAAACCGCGCACCTTTTTATCGCCCGGTTATCAAGACCCCTTGGGCTGGGGCTTTGCGACCGCGCTCGGCGCCCAAGACGCACGCCGCGATGTGCCCGTCGTCTCGATCACCGGCGACGGCGGCTTTTTGTACACCGCGACCGAATTGGCGACGGCAATGCGGCATCGCATCCCGCTGGTGACGGTGCTGTTCAACGACGGCGCCTTTGGCAACGTGCGGCGCATCCAGAAGGAACGCTACGGCAACCGTCTCATCGCCTCCGATCTGACCAATCCGGACTTTGTCGCCTTTGGCAAAAGCTTCGGCGCCGACGCCGAGCGGGTCCATACGCCGGAGGAATTGCGCCGCGCGTTGCGCCGGGCCTTCGCCCATCGCGATGGCCCAACCCTTATCGAAGTGCCGGTCGGAGAATTTCCCAGCCCCTGGGAGTTTATCCATTTGGGGCGGGTGCACGCGTAAGCGCCGCCGACGACAAGCGCGCGCGATTCCGCTATCACAATCCCCGATGCAACCGATCACGACAACGTCCGAACTCGCCGCCGTCTGCCGGCGCATGGCTACGCTGCCCTTCGTCACCGTCGATACCGAATTCCTCCGCGAGACCACCTATTATCCGCTTCTCTGCGTGGCGCAGATGGCCTCGGCGGACGAGGCTGTGGTCATCGATGCGTTGGCGCCGGACATCGACCTCGCGCCATTCTTCGAGCTCATGGCCGACGAAAAGGTGATGAAGGTGTTTCACGCCGCGCGCCAGGACATTGAGATTGTGTGGCATCGAGCCAAGCTGATCCCGCATCCGATTTTTGATACGCAAGTCGCCGCCATGGTGCTCGGCTACGGTGATTCCATCTCTTACGATCAACTGGTGCAGCGCATCACCGGCGATACGCTCGACAAATCGTATCGCTTCACCGATTGGACGCGACGACCGCTCTCCGAGGCGCAGCTGTCTTATGCCATCTCTGACGTCACGCATTTGCGGCAGGTATATACCTCGTTGGTGGACGACCTCGGCCGGCGCGGCCGGGTCGACTGGGTCCAGGAAGAGATGCGGGTCCTGACGTCCGCCGATACCTACCGCATGGATCCGGAAAACGCCTGGCGGCGGCTGAAGACGCGCGTGCGCAAGCCCAAAGAGCTCGGGGTGCTCATTGAAGTCGCGGCCTGGCGCGAGCGCGAAGCGCAAGCGCGCGACGTGCCGCGCTCGCGCGTCCTTAAGGACGAAGTGGTTGGCGACATCGCCGTCCAGGCCCCGAACACGCTGGAAAAACTCAAGCACTTGCGCTCCCTGCCGAAGGGTTTTGAGCGCTCGCGCACGGCCGAAGGGATTGTCGCGGCGGTGACGCGCGGACTTGAGCGCGATGCCAAGACGCTGCCGCAGTTCGCGCGCTTGCCGCCGCCGGTCAACGGCACCGCCGTCGTCGAATTGCTCAAGGTGCTGCTGCGCATGATTTCGGAGCGTCATCACGTCGCCGCCAAAGTCATCGCCACCGTCGACGACCTGGAACGCATCGCCGCCGACGATGATGCCGCGGTGCCCGCGCTTGCCGGTTGGCGCCGGGAACTGTTCGGTGAACGCGCGTTGGCGCTCAAGCACGGCAAGCTCTCGCTCGCCATCGAACGCGGCAGGGTGGCCGCAGTCGAGCGGGAGTAAGGCCGGCCGAGAAAGCGCAAAATCGTAAGATTCGGCGGTGGGTAACATCGGTCAAATCCTGACCGCTTGGTGCAGCCACGCAGCCAAAATGCTAACCCAGCGGCAGCCTTTTTGTTTCGCCGCCGGATGTCGAGGCCTTTAGAATGTTGGGTTGGTTTCAAGCGCTGATGCCCAAGGAGGAGCGCTTTTTTCCGCTCTTCGAGAAACATGCGACCATTGTCGTCGCCGGCGCCGAGGCGTTGCGCGGACTGTTGCAGGGCGGCGACACGATTGAGACCTACTGCAAGCAAGTTTTCCAGCACGAAGCCGAGGCCGACGAAGTCACCCGCGAGGTCCTGATCGCGGTCCGGCGAACCTTTATTACTCCGTTTGACCGGCCCGACATTCAGCATCTGATTACATCGATGGATGACGCCATCGATCAGATGAACAAGACCGCCAAAACGATCATGTTGTTCGAAATCCGCAGCTTTGAGCCGCAGATGCAGCAAATGGGCGATATCATTCTGCAATCGGCCAAGATCGTCCTGGAAGCCATGCCGTTGCTGAGCTCAATCGGCACCAATGCAGGGCGTCTCGGCGCACTGACGACGAAACT
>DATNNI010000309.1:0-21021 GCA_035601915.1 Xanthobacteraceae bacterium | reverse complement strand
AATGCGCGCAAGCTTCTGGGTGCTGGCGCCGCTGGTCGCCCGCGCCGGCAAAGCGCGCGTGTCGCTGCCCGGCGGCTGCGCCATCGGCACGCGGCCGGTCGATCTGCATCTGATGGCACTGGCGCGGCTCGGCGCCGTCATCGACATCGACGGCGGCTATGTGGTGGCGTCGGCGCCGGGCGGCCTGCATGGTGCGGAGATCGTCTTTCCCAAAGTCACCGTCGGCGGCACGCACACCGCGTTGATGGCGGCTGCGCTCGCCCGCGGCACCACCGTAATCGAGAACGCCGCGCGCGAACCCGAAATCGGCGACGTCGCCGACTGTCTCAACAAAATGGGCGCGCGCATCAGCGGCGCGGGCAGCGCGCGCATTGAAATCGAGGGCGTCGACAAACTGCACGGTGCGCGCCATGCAGTGCTGCCGGACCGGATCGAGACCGGCACTTACGCCATGGCGATCGCCATGGCCGGCGGCGACGTGCTGTTGCAGAACGCGCGTCCGGAATTGTTGCAGGCGGCGCTCGACGTGATTACGCAAACCGGGGCGACGGTGACGCCGACCAATCAAGGCATCCGCGTTGCCCGCAACGGCATCGATCTTCAACCGGTCGACGTGGCCACCGCGCCGTTCCCCGCCTTTCCCACCGATTTGCAGGCGCAATTGATGGCGCTGATGACGCGCGCGCGCGGCACCTCGCAGATTGTCGAGACCATTTTCGAAAACCGCTTCATGCACGTGCAGGAATTGGTGCGGCTTGGCGCCCGCATTGCGCTTTCAGGCGAGCGGGCGACCATCGAAGGCGTCGAGCGGCTCAAAGGCGCGCCGGTCATGGCCACGGACTTGCGCGCGTCGGTGTCGCTCGTCATCGCCGCGCTCGCCGCCGAGGGCGAGACCATCGTCAACCGCGTCTATCATTTGGACCGCGGCTTCGAGCGGCTCGAGGACAAGCTCAGCCGCTGCGGCGCCGAGATCGAGCGGCTGTCGGGCTAGCTGAGGCTTGCTCTTTTCACCTCCCCTTGCGGGAGAGGGGATCCGCGCTTTTCTCGCAATCGGGTAAAAGCCTCATCGGTAGCAAAGCGGCGGCAGATCGCTTATCTCTAGGCCGAGACATAAGAAAAATTCCCTTGGAGAGAAGCATGCCCTCTTCCCCCTCTTCGCTGGTCGACCACGCCGGGCTTGACCGGAATGAGCTTGCCAAAATCATTTCCCGCGGCCTTGACGGCGCCGACGACGGCGAATTGTTCCTGGAATACCGCCAGGCCGAAATGCTGGTGTTCGATAACGGCCGGTTGAAGCAGGCGACGTACGACACCTCGCAAGGCTTTGGCCTGCGCGCGGTGAAAGACGAGGCGGTCGGCTACGCGCACGCGTCCGACCTGTCGGAAGCGGCGATTGCCCGGGCGGCCGACGCCGTACGCGCGGTCAAGGGCGGCTATTCCGGACAGTATGCTGGTCCGCCGCCGCGGACCAACGTCAAACTCTACGGCGAGGATAGTCCGCTCGGCAGCCCGGCGTTCGAGGCCAAGGCGCGTCTTCTCGAAACCATCGACGCCTATGCGCGCGCCAAAGATCCTCGCGTGCGGCAAGTTTCCGCCAGCGTCGGCGCGACCTTTCAATCGGTGGAGATCGTCCGCGCCGACGGCCAAACCTATCGCGACGTGCGGCCTCTGGTCCGTATCAATGTCTCGGTCGTGGTCGGCGATGGCGACAAGCAGGAAACCGGCAGCGCCGGCTATGGCGGGCGCGAAGGCTATGAGGGTTTCCTTGTCACCGATCGCTGGCAGCACGCGGTCGACAGCGCAGTGCGCCAAGCGTTGACCAACCTGGCAGCGGTACCGGCGCCGGCCGGCGAGATGGATGTCGTGCTCGGCTCGGGCTGGCCCGGCGTCATGCTGCACGAAGCCGTCGGCCACGGACTTGAGGGCGACTTCAACCGCAAAAAGACTTCCGCCTTCGCCGGCCTCATGGGCCAGCGCGTCGCCGCCAAAGGCGTGACCGTGGTCGACGACGGCACCATGGCGCTACGCCGCGGCTCGCTCTCTATCGACGACGAAGGCACGCCGACCAACCGCACCGTTTTGATCGAGGACGGCATCCTCGTCGGCTACATGCAGGACCGGCAGAACGCGCGGCTGATGGGCATGAAGCCGACCGGCAACGGCCGGCGCGAAAGTTTCGCGCACGTGCCGATGCCGCGCATGACCAACACCTACATGCTCGCCGGCACCAAAGATCCGCAGGAGATCATCGCTTCGGTGAAGAACGGCATCTACGCCGTGCATTTCGGCGGCGGCCAGGTCGATATCACGTCGGGCAAATACGTCTTCGAATGCACCGAGGCTTATCGCATCGAGAACGGCAAGCAAGGCGCGCCGATCAAGGGCGCCATGCTGATCGGCAACGGACCGACCGATTTGAGCCGCATCTCCATGGTCGGCAACGATCTCGCGCTCGACGACGGTATCGGCACCTGCGGCAAGAACGGTCAAGGCGTGCCGGTCGGCGTCGGCCAGCCGACGTTGCGGATCGATCGCATCACCGTCGGCGGCACGGGCTAGCGCGTCACTACAAGAACTTCGCCACGCGCTGCAAAACGCCTAAGCATCCAGCGCCGAGCGCACCGCTGCCGCAAGCTCGCTGGGCCGGAACGGCTTTCGCAGCAGCAAAGCTTCGCCGACCGCCGATTCGAGGATGGCGGAATCGGCATAGCCGCTCAGAAACAAGATTTTTAATTCCGCATTGCGTAGCCGAGCGGTCGTCACAACCTCCGCGCCATTCATGTTCGGCATCGCAAAGTCGACGATCAGCAGATCAGGATTGAAATTCGACAGCGTAACAAGCGCTTCCTGGCCGCCGCTTGCTTCGCGCACCGTATAACCGAGCTCCGAAAGCACAGTGCGGACGATGTCGCGAACGTCGGAATCGTCGTCAACCAAAAGAAGCTTCTCGCCGTTGGCTGCTCGCGTCATTGCGGTGTCGTTGGGTTTTTCCTTCGCGGCATCCTGCACCGCGCGAGGAAGGCGCAGCATCACCTTCGTACCGCGTCCGACTTTGCTGTCGATGGTCACCTCGCCGCCTGCTTGGCGGACGATGCCGTAGACCTGCGATAGCCCAAGACCGGTGCCCTTGCCGGTCGGCTTGGTGGTGAAAAACGGATCGAATGCGCGAGCCACTGTCTCGGGCGCCATGCCGGTGCCGGTATCCGCCACGGAAACGAGCACGGGCCCGACCTCATTGTTTGAAACAGCGGTGCTGATCGTCAGCGTGCCGCCATCGGGCATGGCGTCGCGCGCATTGAGCGAAAGATTGAGCAGTGCAAGCTCGAGCTGGTTAGCGTCCGCGAGTGCCGGGGGCAGCTCTTGCGCCAGTTCGAACTGGATGGCGATCGTGGGGCCGAGAGACTGGTCCAGCAATTCCTTCATGCCGTTGATCAAGCTGTTGAGATCGACCGGGCCGGTATCGAGTTTTTGCGTCCGCGAGAACGCCAAAAGCTGAGACGTAAGTTTCGAACCGCGTTCGGCGGCCTTGAAAGCATTGTCCGCCCATTTGCGCACGTTCTGCTCGGCGCTGCGCCGGCGAATGAGGTCAAGATTACCGACGATTGCGGTCAGCAAATTGTTGAAATCGTGGGCCAGGCCGCCGGTAAGCTGCCCGATCGCTTCCATCTTCATGGATTGCCGCAACGCCGTTTCGGCTTTGACGCGCTGCGTGGTTTCCACCGCCTCCGGCACGATGCCGATCACCGCACCGGCTTCGCTTTTGACGGGGCGCAACGCCATGTCGAAGGTGCGTTCACCATCCGGCAGGTTCACTGTAATGGATTGTTGAATGATTTCTCCCGCCGCGGCACGCATCACCGCTTGGTGCACCGCGTCGGGCATCCCCGGCGTGGACGTGAACAACGGAGTCTCCCAGAACGGCCGGCCGACAACGTCCTCGATCTTTGCCTGTATGCTGTCCAGCGATGCCCGGTTGGCGTCGAGCATTATGCCGTCCGGGGTCATGTAACCCTGCAAGATGTAAGTCGTTTGCAGCAGGCTTCGCATGCGATCAGCGCTGGACTTGAGCGCGTTGATAGCGCGGCCGAGCTCGACGCCACGTTCCTTGACCTGCGCGTCGAGCGATAAATTCAGGCTTCGCAGCGCGTCTTCCGACCGGCGAATGCGCAGCATGGAGTTGACGGCCGCGGTTAGTTCCAGCGGTTCCGCAGGCTGGACGAGATAAGCGTCAGCGCCGGAGTCCAAACCGAGCGTGCGGCGTTCCGAAGTCACGAATGTGGACGACGTCATGAGAACCATGACTTCGGGCCACTTGTTTTTGACATAGCGGCATACTTCGTAGCCGTTGATATCGGGGAGCTGGACATCGAGCAAAAGCACCGCGGGCTTGATTTGTTCAGTCAACCGCAGCGCTTCGGCGCCCGTCGTGGCATCGACCACTGAAAATCCGCTAGCCTCGAGATCGCGCCGCTTGACGTAGCGTTGCGCCTCAACATCATCAACGTTGATGATTACTTCTTCAGTCATGGCGACGCGTTCCGGAAACTGGTTGCGTCGCGTAGGAATAGTGAAACGTTCTCGCGTGAAATCAGGTTCTTTGAAATGACGCGGGTCCCGATTGGCAAGCGCGCCTTGAGCTCGGCATCCACCGGAAGCGATGTCGAGATGATGAGCGGAATGACGCTGGTGCGTTGATCGGCATTAAGTTCCTGCAACACCGTGAAGCCGTCGATATTAGGCATCTGCAGGTCAAGTACGATCACGTCGGGGTGTTCGCCGCGCGCCTGCCGCAGTCCCTCGCTGCCGTCACTTGCTTCGAGAATCTCGTAACGCGGCTCGTTGCGGACGATCTGTTTGAACACATAACGAAAAGTCTCGTCATCGTCGATGATCAAGACCCGCTTGCGAGAAAGATCATCCACCGCAGCAGATGCGGCTGCTGAGTCTTCGCCAAACACGACCGGGATCCGAAGCGTGAAGACCGAGCCTTGACCAGGGATACTTTCAACTCCGATGCGGCCCCCAATCAATTGTGCCAGCGAGCGCGACAACGGTAAGCCAAGCCCGGTACCTTTGACCCTTTTGTGCAATTGCGTGTCGACCTGGGAAAATTCCTCGAAGATACGATCGTGATCTTCCGGAGCAATCCCGATGCCGGTGTCGCGAACCGCGAAGGTTATGGTGTTTTCGGCCGCCTCGTAACGCGCGGTCACGCGCACTTCGCCTTTCTCGGTAAATTTCAGGGCGTTAGAAATCAGATTGCGCAAAATCTGCGCGACCTTGCCCTCGTCGGTGTGCATTTCCGGAATATCGTCGCCGGCGTCAAAAATCAGCTCGACCGACGGAGAAGTCAGGAGCGGACGTAGCGCCCCACGCAACGCGCCGAACAGCGTGTGGACCGCAAAACGTCCAGGCTTTACTTCGATCTTGCCGGCCTCGACCTTGGACAAATCCAGAAGGTCGTTCACCAGTTCGAGCAGACTTTCGGCGGAGCGCCGGATGTATCCAATCTGCCGTTCCTGCTCGGTGGTAAGCTCGCCGTCAATGCGATCAAGAAGTAGTCGCGACAGCGCGAGCACCGAATTCAGCGGCGTGCGAAATTCATGACTCATATGCGACAAGAAGCGGGACTTGAGCTCGCTCGCGTTGCGCAATTGTTCGGCGCGCTCATCAAGTTCCGCATAAAGCGCGACGACGCCGCGATTGGTGTCGCCAAGTTCCTGGTTAAGCTCCTTGCTCTCTTCGTCGCGACGGCGAATTTCCTCCAGGCTTTGCAGGAGCTCCCGATTCTGGTCACGCAACGCTTCGAGAGGATCGGCCGAAGAGTCGCGTTTGAGCGCCGCGGCGATTTCGGCAAGTTTGGCTTGGGTAATGCGGGCGGCACGTTTCGGAACATACTGCTCGAGCTCTACTACGGTTCCCTCGGCGGGCGCAGTGTCGATCCGGAAGCGATCCATCAGCCGTCGCGCGCCCACCAGGCCCAGCCCCATGCCGCTCTCCGAGCGATATTCGCCGTCCAGGATGCGTTGCAAATCCGGGATGCCTTTACCCTTATCGCTGATGCGGACGTGGAAGAGCTGTTGCGCGTCGCCGGGCTCGACTGCGAATTCCGCCCGGCCGCCACCGGCGTAGCCGAAGGCGTTGCGCGCTATTTCGGAAACAGCGGTTGCGATCCGGGTTTGGTCCTGGCGCTCGAACCCGAGCAATTCGGCAATGCGCCGCGCTCGCTGTCGTACCGCGACAACGTCGCTCTCGCTCTCAATGGGCAGTGTGACGATGGGCCAACTCATGGCGTACTTGGACTACTGTCTCAGGCCCGGAGGGGGCCATTTTCCCACCAAAACAGTCGCATCGTCGCGGCGGCGGCTGAAATCGCGGTAGAGAATAGCCGCGATGAGCGTCGGATGCACCGTTTCAATAAGGCGGTAGCGGCTAAAGTTCCAACTGGTGCCGATGCCGTCTGAACAAAGAACGATGAGGCCGCTTTGAAATGGATAGTCAAAACCCTGAATCTTGCGGGCATTGTGGCCAGCAGTCCCCGGCATCGACACCATGCGCTTGAGATTTCCGTTTTCAGCGAGCGCGCCGGCGACGTTGCCAACACCGGCAAAAGCGACCAGCCGCGTCGCGGGATCGAACCGGGCGATGGAAACGGCGGCGCCTCGGGTCGAACGCAAGCCGCCGTGCACATAATCGAGGAGTGTCGGCACACGGTGCGCGGCAAACCGATGAAACAGCCGTACGGCTTCCACCGATGCGTCGGCCGCTTCTTGGCCGTGTCCCAATCCATCGGCGACAAAGAGGGTCGTCGAGCCGTTGGCCGAGACGCTCCAGGAATCGCCGCACACCTCTTGACCCGGCATAGCGACAGCAACCGCACCCCAACCAGAATGCGACCTTGAGCGGTGCGGGGTAGGCGTTCCGGCCTGGAGGCGGGCGAGCACTCCGGTGCCGACACCTGGCCATGAAGCGATGTCGACGAAATGCGATTGACGGATAACGGCGCCCAGGCCGTTGCCGCCCGTACCCGCGCTCGAAAAACCATCGCGCAAGCACTCCTCGACATTGCCGATGCCGGGTCCGTGATCGAGCGCAATCAGCTCCATGCCGCTGCCTTCATTATCCTCGAAGGCGCCGAACAGCATTTCGCCGCCGCGACCGTGTTTGATCAGATTTGTGCCGAGTTCGGTCGCGACTAACGCGACGCGTCCGGCATCGGCATCACCAAAGCCGTTTTTTTCGGCAATCACCGCGACCTGGCGCCGCATTTCACCGACATGGCTCGCGTCGTTGATTGGGACGGAAAAGGTCATGCTTTCCAGCGCCCAATTGTGATCTTGGTGCCGGCGCCGGGCTTCGATTGGATCGAGAACTCGTTTGACAGCCGCTTGGCGCCGCCGAGGCCAAGACCGAGACCCGAGCCCGAGGTGAATCCGTCCTTCATGGCCTGCTGAATGTCGGCAATCCCGGGGCCGCGATCTTCGAAGGTCAATCGCAAACCGCGCCGGCCAACATCCTCGACCACTTCCAGACGCAGTTCGCCGCCGCCGCCGTAGTCCAGCGTATTGCGGGCGAGTTCGCTCGCCGCGGTAATAATCTTGGTCTGATCGACCAGGCTTAAGCCCGCTTCAACCGCCAGGACTCGCGTCTGCTGCCGTACCTTTACAACGTCGTCCGACGAGCGGATTTCGAGGCGGTCAGTCCTCGTCGTCGGCATCAAACTCCTCCAGGCGGCTTTTAATCAGCGCCATCCCGCGTTCGACGTTCAATGCGGTCTTGACCCCCGAGAGCGACAATCCGAGCTCGACCAGTGTAATCGCGACGGCGGGACGCATGCCGACAACGACAGTATCCGCATCGAGAATGCGCGACACCGCCGCGATATTGTCCAGCATGCGGCCGATAAAGCTGTCGACGATTTCCAAGGCGGAGATGTCGATAAGCACACCCTTGGCGCCGAAATCCACGATCTTGGTTGTAAGATCTTCCTCAAGCGCCGTTGCCAGCCGATCGTGCATGTCGACCTGGATGGTGACCAGCAACGCGTCCCCAAGTTTGAGGATCGGAATACGGTCCATTGTTACTCGCCCCCTTCGGCGGGAGCTTTCGGTTGTCCGTTATATGTTTTAGCGGTTTTCAGCTTCACCACCGCGCGGTTAGTGCGACGAAGCGCGACCGCGAACGCATCGGCAAGGGTAGCTTTCGAAACCACATTAAGGTCGACGCCCAGATGAACGATGGTCTGTGCGATTTGCGGGCGGATACCGCTGATGATGCAGTCGGCTCCCATCAGGCGCGCGGCCGAGACGGTTTTCAGCAGATGCTGCGCCGTCAGCGTATCGACCGTCGGCACGCCGGTAATGTCAATGATAGCGATTTCGGCGCTCTCGTCGACGATGTGCTGAAGCAAATTTTCCATCACCACCTGGGTGCGCTCACTGTCGAGCGTGCCGATGACCGGGAGCGCGAGGACGCCCTGCCATAATTTGACGACCGGCGTCGACAGTTCGGTGATTTCCCGCTGCTGGCGAAGGATGACCTCCTCGCGGCTCTTCTGAAACGTGTCGAAGGTGAGCAGCCCTAGTCCATCGAGTAGTATGGTGACGGCCCAAATGATCTTGGCTGCGTCAGCCGGCGTGACCGACTTGTCGCGATTCAACCAATTGAACAGCGGCTGCTTCAGCGAAAAAACAAAGGTCGCCGTTTCAGTCGGCGAAAATCCCTGTAGCGCCCGCGAGCGCGACAAATTGATGAGGAAATCGCGGGCGGGCGTGTATGCGGCGTTGCTGATCTCTACGCCGCCGTTGGCTAAACCGTTGCGAAGCAGATGCAAAAATTCCGTCGACTGAGAAGTTAGCTCGGCTTCCGTGATGCGACCGGTCTGAAGCACGCCGGTCCGCTTTTGGAGTTCGAGCCATTCGGGCACGATCTGTTTCTCGTTGTCACCGACGAGTGCGGCGAGCGTAGTCGTTTCATTTGCAGCCATCGTTGATCTCCGAAGTCGACACGCGAAAAAATACGCGGCTCCCGCGAGACATTATCCCGCTAGAGCAAGCTGGGGTAGGGCCCATAAGCAATTGGAAAACAGGGTAAACGGTCGCTCCCCCGCCGAAGCGATCGAACCGCGTCACGACCAGAGCAAATTTTAAATATACCTCTCCTCCGGATGGCTAACTGCGGAGCGCTTCAAAAAGTTCCATCAGCCCACGAGAGGGAAGACCCAGCCACGGAGGAACGAAGTCCTGTTGGACCGCTTGTTTATCAAAACAAGGGGCGAACTGTCTTATGAAATTCACCATCGAGGTCGTCCGCGCCGATGATCGCGGACGCGGCGACGTTCTGCATCGCGTAAGCGTAGACGAGATCAGCCCAAAGCGAGTTAAGGTGAAAGCCGATCGGCTTTTTGGAATTTGGCGGAACCGCGGCGCGTCATCGGTTCGCGTCCTTAATCCTCGCGCGGAAGAAGTCTACGTCTCCACATAGTGGTCGAGACGCGATTGTGCGCGACGAGGGCCTCGAAGCGCGGCCGCTCAACCTTTGAATTCACGCTGAGTCTTTTACCAGGGGCATTGATAGATCGACGCGGAGCCCCGTTGGCGCGAAGTTCAATGTCACCTGCGCGCCCGCTTGCGCGGGCAGCGCCCTATTCAGCAAACGCGTCCCAAAACCCTCGCGCATCGGCTCAGCGACCTGTGGACCGTTGCTCTCGTTCCATTCGATATGAAGCATTTCCCTTCGATCTTCGTTTTCGGTGCGCCATTTCACTGTCACCATGCCCGCAATGTCCGACAACGCCCCGTATTTAGCGGCATTGGTCGCGAGTTCGTGGAAGGCCAAGCCCAACGGAATGGCAATAATCGCCGGAAGACCTACCGCGGGCCCTTCAAGTACGACGCGACGTCCGGTCCGGTCATCGTATGGCTCAAGTTCAAAACGGAGAAGTTCTAATACCGTAACGATCTGCCGGTCATTCTCCGAAAGAATCGAATGCGTCTTGCCGAGCGCCACGAGGCGTCCGGAAAATGCTTCTTGAAAGTCGGTAATGCTGTGCGACGAACGCGCGGTCGCAGCTAAGATGGCTTGCACCGTAGCGAGCGTATTTTGCACACGATGTTGTAGTTCGCGAATCAGCAGCTGCTGTTGCTGTTCGGCAAGTACGTGGTCGGTCACGTCACTGCCCTCGACGAAGATGCCGGATACGTCACCGCGTTCGTTGGTAATAGGCTGATAAACGAAATCAAGAAAATGCTGTGCTGCCGGCTCGGAGCTATCGCTCTGGAAAGCTATTGGCAGTCTCCGACCAACAAATGGCGTACCGGTCGCGTAGACTTGGTCGAGCAGTTCGAAAAAGCCCTGGCCCTCTATCTCAGGGAAAGCCTCGCGAACCGGCTTGCCCAGAAGCGAGCGCGAACCAACGAGCCGAAGATAGGCCGCGTTGGCAAGCTCAACGACGTGTTGCGGCCCCCGCAAAACGCACATGAAGCCGGGCGCTTCGTTAAAGAGCTGCCTTAGGCGATTACTTTCGTCGGCGAGCCGCAGATTGGCTTGCTTCAGCTGTTCGGTGAGCAGGTGTTGCACAGTAACGTCGTTGCAGACGACGAGTACTCCGCCTACCTCGCCACCTTCGTCGATTGGAGAGTACCCATAAGTCCACCAGACATCTTCACGCTGGCCGTGGCGCGTCACCGGAACCAGTTGATCTTCATGCCAAGTCGCCCCTTCACCTGACATCACCAATTCAATCTGCGGGCCGATGATTTCCCAAATTTCCTGCCAACAATCGCGGCCGCGCTGCCCGAGTGCGCTGGGATGGCGCTCCGGCCCCATAGTTTGCCGATAAGCGTCATTGTAAAATTGGATAAGCTCGGGTCCCCACCAAATAAACATTGGATGCTGGGATGTGAGCAACAGGCGAATCGCAGTCTTCAGGCTCTGCGGCCAACTGGCGGGAGCGCCAAGGGGTGTTTTTGTCCAGTCGTACGCACGCGTTAGCGCCCCCATTTCGCCACCGCCCAAAAGGAAGTCTTCACTGGTAATTTCAGGCACTGGCTACTTTCTTCGAACTCTCGAATTTGATGGGGAGGCGGATGATAGGACAGTGCGCGCTTACGAGTACACGCCCAAGCGCGACACTACCTCACCACGCCTGAGATGCAGCAGGGCCGATGGTTCGGCGGCTTGATAGTTTCTTTCAGGAAGCAACGTGCGGCGTTCGAGCCGTAGCCCGGCCGGCGATAAGTCCAGGCCCGGCAGTGGCTATCGGCCTGACATGCCGCCGCGCAGGCTTTGCCGTGCGGATCGGGAGCGATATCGAAAGACCGATAGTCGCCGCCGGCGCGCTCAATGGAAAATTCGAAGCCGCCGATCCGCGGCTCGATCAACGCCGCGCCGCGCACCCCTGAAACACAACAAGGCGACGGGATACCGTGCGTCACCTCACGCTTGAGCCAGCACATCGCCGGCTCGCCGGACGCCGAGGGGTAGGAAAAGCTCCAGGACCGGCAATTTTTTTCACGCTCGCAGCGCGCCGCGCACACCGCCGGATCGCCGCTCGGCACGGCAGCGCTGGTGATATCAGCGCCCGGCCGGTCATATCCGGATTGTGCGACAGCCGAAGCGGCAGTCAGCAGGCTTGCCGCCACAACGACAAACACAGCCATGCCCAGGACGAGCGCGCGCATGCGCTGCCTCCCCTGCCTGATAAAAGTCAGTCCCCCGGCGCCCAGAGAACCGCCGTTCGCGCGGAAATGCCACAACAATTTTGGCGCCCTGCCGCGGACAATCGCCAGCCCCGGGCGGCCGCTGCCGGCTAGGCGATAAAATGCTTCGACAGCTTCAATCCCTGCGCCTGATAATTCGAGCCGATGTCGCTGCCGTAAAGCCGCTGCGGCCGTTGCAGCATCTCCTCATAAACCAGACGTCCCACCACCTGGCCATGCTCGAGAATGAACGGCACTTCGCGCGATCGGACTTCAAGAACGGCGCGGGCGCCGAGCCCGCCGGCGCCGGCATAACCAAAACCGGGATCGAAGAAGCCGGCATAATGCACGCGAAACTCGCCGACCAGCGGATCGAACGGCACCATTTCGGCGGCGTAGTCCGGCGGCACCTGCACGGCCTCGGTCGAGGCAAGGATGTAAAATTCATCGGGGTCGAGAATGAGACTGGTGTCGGCGCGCGCCGCGATCGGCTCCCAGAAATCGGCAACCTCGTAGGCGGCGCGGCGTTCGACTTCGATCACGGCGGTGTGGCGCTTGGCGCGATAACCGACGATGCCGGTTTCTCCGCCAGCTCCCGAAAGGTCGACGCTCACCGCAATGCCGTCGCCCATCACCGCCTCGCCGCGGTCGACGAGCCGCTCCTGCGCGTGCAGCGCGCTCAAGGCTTTGCCGTCGAGACGCGCATCACCGCGGCGAAAGCGAATTTGCGACAGCCGCGAACCTTCGCGCACCAGGACCGGGAAAGTCTTTGGGCTGATCTCGGCGTAGAGCGGACCATGATAGCCGGGCGCGACGCGATCGAAGCCGCGTGTCTCATCGGCGATCACGCGCGTGAAAACGTCGAGCCGGCCGGTGGAGCTTTTTGGATTTGACGCCGCGTCGATATCCGGCGGCAATGCCAGCCGCTCGATCAGCGGCACGATATAGACGCAGCCGGTTTCCAGTACGGCGCCGCCGGTGAGCGGAAACTCGTGCAGTTTCAATTCGGCGATGCGGCGCGCCACCGCCGTGCCCGGTCCGGGCAGGAAGCTTGCGCGCACCCGGTAGGCAACCGCGCCGAGCCGCAGATCGAGGCTTGCCGGCTGGATCTGATCGGACGCAAACGGCCGCGCGGCAATAATCGCGCCGTCGCGCGCCAAAGCGGCGATCATGCTGTCGGGCAGAATGCCTTTGCGCGCTTGAGGGGAGGTGCTCGCCACCAAACCGATCTAACCCGATGCCTGCCTTGACGGAAGCGCCGGTCGGGCGTAATGAACCGATTATCCCGTGGTCATTTGAGCCGGCCGGCTTGCAGCCACGTTAAATAAATAGCTAAAAGGCCGGGGACGCGTGAGCCCGGCCCGAGCATTAATCGGCCGGGTTTTTGTTTGGCCAAGGAGGGCCACATGTCCGCGTCCGCGCCTGATCGCTACCGCCCCGAAACCCGTCTCGTGCATTCCGGCACGCTGCGCTCGCAGTTCGGCGAAACATCCGAGGCGATGTTTCTCACTCAAGGCTACGTCTACGACAACTCCGCGCAAGCCGAGCGCCGCTTCAACAACGAGGAGCCGGGTTTCCAATACTCGCGTTTTGCCAACCCCACTGTGGCGATGTTCGAGGAGCGCATGGCGGCGTTCGAAGGCGCTGAAGCCGCCCGCGCCACGGCGACCGGCATGGCGGCGGTGACGCTCGCGCTCACCGGCCAGGTCAAGGCCGGCGATCATGTGGTCGCCGCCAAAGCGTTGTTTGGTTCGTGCCGCTACATCGTCGAAGATTATCTGCCGCGCTTTGGCGTAACATCGACTCTGGTCGACGGCACCGATCTCGAGCAATGGCGCGCGGCGTTGCGGCCGAACACCAAGACCTTCTTCATCGAGACCCCGACCAATCCGACGCTCGAAGTCATCGACATCGAAGCGGTCGCGCGCATCGCCCACGAGGCGGGCGCGACGCTTGTCGTCGACAACGTCTTCGCCACGCCGATTTTCCAGAGCCCGCTCGCGCTCGGCGCCGACTGTGTGGTTTATTCGGCGACCAAACACATCGACGGCCAGGGACGCTGCCTCGGCGGCATCATCCTTGGCTCGCAGCAATTCATCGACAAAAATATTCACGTGCTGCTGCGGCAGACCGGACCGTCGCTGTCGCCGTTCAATGCCTGGGTCATGCTCAAGGGTTTGGAGACACTGGCCGTGCGCGTGCGGCGGCAGACCGAAAGCGCCGGCACGCTGGCGGCGGCGCTCGCTGAACATCCGAAGATCGCGCGACTGATCTATCCCGGCCGGTCCGATCATCCGCAAGCGGACATCGTCAAAAAACAGATGCGCGGCGGCTCGACGCTGGTCGCCTTCGACGTTAAGGGCGGAAAAGCAGAGGCGTTCCGCTTCGCCGACGCGCTCGAGCTCATCCGCATCAGCAATAATCTCGGCGACGCCAAGAGCCTGCTCACGCATCCTGCGACGACGACCCACCAGCGGCTGACGCCGGCGCAACGCGCCGAACTTGGCATCACCGACGGCCTCCTTCGTATCTCGGTCGGGCTCGAACATCCGGACGACATCGTTGAGGACGTGCTTACCGCCTTGCAGGCGGTGTAAGCTTGCCCTCATGGTTGAGGGAGCGGATCGCCTCGTTACTCGCGGCGTAAGCGTGCGGGTGCGGCGCGCCGGCGCCGGAGCGTCCGTGCTGTTTCTGCACGGCGCTCGGGGCTGGCCCGCATGGTTGCCGTTTTTCGAGCGCCTGTCGCAGCGTTACGCGCTCACCGTCCCCGAACATCCCTGCTTCGGCGGCTCGGACGACCCGCCCTGGCTGCGCGATGTCGCCGACCTCGCCATGTATTATCTCGACGTCCTCGATCAGAACTTTTCCGCGCCGGTCCATGTCATCGGTCATTCGCTGGGCGGATGGACGGCGACCGAGGCCGCCGTGCGCAATAGCAGCCGTCTTGCGAGCTTGACGCTGTTGGCGCCGGCCGGCATTCGCATCAAAGGCATCCCGCCCGGCGACAACTTCATCTGGTCGCCGGAAGAAGCCGTGCGCGCCACGTTTCACGATCAAGACTTGGCCGAGGCGCGCCTAAAAGAAATTCCGGCAAGCGAAGCCGATCTGGACATTGATCTGCAAAACAAGCTCGCCGGCGTGAAATTCGGCTGGGCGCCGCGCTGGTTCAATCCGAACTTGGCAAAGTGGCTGCATCGCATCACGGTGCCCACGCAAATCATCTGGGGACGCGACGACAGCCTGTTGCCAAGCGCCTATGCCAAGCTCTGGAGCGAGCACGTGCCCGGCGCCAAGATTTCGATCATCGAGGCCTGCGGCCACAGTCCGCACATTGAGCATGCCGATCGCGTCGCCGACGAGGTGCTCGATTTTCTTGCCGGCGGGCGCGCATGAAGTTCGTCTGCTTTCATCTCATGCCCTATCGCCCGCTCGATCTCGAGGCGGCGAAGAATTATCGTTCGGCCTGGGTGGTTTTGCCCAACAGTTTCTACGATCCGGAAAAGGGCGCCGCCGAATACGATTCTTACCTCGACCAACTCACCTACGCCGAGGAGCTTGGCTTCGATGCCATCGGCGTCAATGAACATCATCAGACCGCCTATGGGCTGATGCCGGCGCCAAACCTCATCGCCAGCGCGCTTATTCAACGCACCAAGAAGGTCCAGATCGCCGTGCTGGGGCGCGCGCTACCGCTGGTCTCCAACCCTATCAACATCGCCGAGGAATTCGCCATGCTCGACGTGCTGTCGAAGGGGCGACTTATCGCCGGCTTCGTGCGCGGCATCGGCGCGGAATATCACTCGACCGGGGTCAATCCGGCGTTCTCGCATGAACGCTTTCACGAAGCGCACGATCTGATCGTCAAGGCCTGGACCACGCCGGGCCCGTTCGAATTCGAGGGCGATCACTTCCGGCTGCGTTACGTCAATCTTTGGCCGCGTCCTTATCAGAAGCCGCATCCGCCGGTGTGGATTCCGTCGATGGGGTCGCGTGAAACCGTGGTCTGGGCGTCGGCGCCCGAGCGTAAATATCCGTTCATGGTCACCTTCAGTCCGGAAAGCGCCGTGGTGCGCTACCACAACATGTACCGCGAAGCAGCGCAGGCACACGGCTACACCGCGTCCGGCGGACAACTCGGCTGGGCCACGCCAATCTATGTGGCCGAGTCCGATGAGCGCGCGCGGGACGAAGCCAAGGCCGGCATCGAGTCGCTGTTCAACAACTTTCTGGCCATGCCGTGGGAAATGCTGCTGCCGCCCGGCTACACGTCCAATGCGTCGATGAAGGCGACCATGAAACTTCGGCCGGCGCTCGGCGCGTGGCCGCGCCGGCAAACCATCGACGAACTCATCGCCAGCGGCACCATTGTGGTTGGAAGCCCGGCGACGGTGCGCGAAAAGATCGAGCGCATCCGCGAGCAGACCGGCTTCGATATCCTCATCGCGCTATTGCAGTTCGGCGTACTGCCCGACCATCTGGCGCGCCGCAATATGGAAATGTTTGCCGGCGAAGTGATGCCGAAGCTGCGCTGAGCCGTCTTTAGTGCACGGTGTGGGTGGCGGCCGATGCCACCGGGCGGGTTGCCGCCTCGGTAATGGCGCCCGCGAGCAGTTTCGCGACGCAGCCGTAACCCCAGTCGTTCATGTGCAGTCCGTCCGGCGCGACGAACGCCTCAAACGGCATGTGCTGCACATCGTGCCATTGGCGCATCACCGCAAAGCGGTTGAAGAGGTCGATGCTGTCTTCCTTGGCAGCGCGGGCGATTTGATCTTCCATGTCCGGCGTTTCGGACTTGGCGAGCACACGCGGCGCAAATTGCATGTCCATCAACACCGCGTCGGCGCCCGCATCCTTGATCTTTTTGATGCCGTCACGCAGCATCGCCGCGTCGACTTCCACTTGATGATCGCGAAGCACGGCATTGGTGCCGACCTGCCAAAGAACGAGATCGGGATGCGGGGCGATGACGTCGGCCGGGAAACGCGCGAGCATCTGCTCGACCTCTTCGCCGTTGACGCCACGATTGAGCACGGTGACGTCGTCCCGCGGCAAGCGTTTGCCGAGTTCGGCGGCGAGCCGGCTGGGATAACTTGCAGCAGGCGAGCTTGCGCCAGCGCCCCAGGTCGAAGATGAGCCGATCGCTACAATGGTCAACGGTTCGTCGGCGGCGAGACGCCGCGCGGTATGGCGCAGCGGCTGATCGAGGCGGACGAATTCGGGCGGAGCCTTGCACTCGAATGCCGCCGTCTGCTGCGCCAAAATCTGTGGCGCCGCCGTTTGCGCGCCTGCCGGCGAAACCAGCACTGCCGCTATCCCGCAAATCACGGCCGGCGAAAGGCGCCTCAAGGTGGCTTTAGCAACTGATCGCATCAACGTGTTGTCTGCAATTTATCCGCGTCAAAATGACCGGCACTGATGATTTGTGAGGCCAAAGCCTGGCCGATGCACTCATGTACCCCATGGGCCATAGCATAGCCATTAGTGGGGGCATAGAGGTCAAATATGCCCTCGTCGCTCCAATAGTGCATGATGGCTAATCGATCAAACAACAAAATGTCGCGCTGTTCAGCGACCCAGCGCATCACGTCGGCGTAGGTGGAGACATTCAGCATCGTCTCGGTGCGCGGGCTATATTGCATGTTCATCAAGATCACGTCGGCGTTGCCGGCGGCGATGGCATCGAGGCCTTGATCGAGGCTGTTGCGGAAATCGTCCGGCTCGACGCCGCGCATGGCATCGACCGTGCCGGCCTGCCAGATCACCAACACCGGCTGATCTTCTTTCACGATACCCGCGAGGCTCGCGGCCATGTCGGCGGTGGGTTGCCGCGACTGAATGTGCGCCGTGACCCTGATCTCATTGCCGGGGAGCCGCTCGCGCAACGCCTTTTCTAGTTGCGCGGGATATGCAAAGCGCGCGCCATCGGGGCCGGTCAGCGCCGAGGATGCAGAACCGACGACGCTAATATCCAGCCGATGATGTTCCTTGATTGAACTGGCGACCCGCGTGAGATCGATATTTGCAGACAAGAGAGACTCGGACACCTCGCAGCTTGGCGCGGTTTCCGCCGCCGCCGCACCTTGCACAAGTGCAACGCTGGCCACTAACGCTGCGATCAGTGTCATACCTCGCCCCCCGCGAGGTCGGCGTCCGGAGGTTTGCCTCGGGACAGCGCACTTCGACCTTCGATCGACTTGTACCATGAAATCAGGTTTGCCGTAGCAACCATGATCAAGATGCCTAACACACTGATGGCCGTTTGCACGAGCGGACCACCGGCGGATTCGGCGATGATGAACTGGCCGGCGAAGGCGAGGAACACCCCCAAACAGAATATCTCAAGCGAATGCTGGCCGCAGCGGATCGCCGGGCGCAAAATCGGCGAATTAAGACCCGACCAGTTCGCGGGAATAAAGCGCACCGTGACCGCGGCCAGCGCCAGGAAATGCGCGAAGCGCAGGACATCGAGGTTGGTCTTGTCGATCGGATACATCCATTCGGCGAGCCAGCCCGGGACGAAACGATCGAGCGATTCAATGTGCCAGGTTAGCGTTATGAAGAATGCAAACAACAAATAAGCGATCGCAAGCGTCACTATGATCGGCGAGCGAAGTACGCCGCCGAGCTTTTCCGCACCGCCGAGCGCGCACCAGGCGCCGAACACGAACAACAATTGCCAGGCGAACGGATTGAAAAACCAGACGCCGGCCGGATAGGCCGGCAAGTTGAAATCGAATTTCCACGCTGCCGCATAGAGCACCGCCGAGGCGGTCAGCGCCACGTTCGGCCGGCGCAATAGCAGGAACAGCGTCGGCGGAAACAACAGCAGCAGCACGATATAGAGCGGCAGCACGTCCATGTTGACCGGCTTGAATTTTAACAGCAGCGCCTGGAAGATCGTAATGTCGGGCTGCTTGAGAAAATCGAGGATTTTCATTTCCTCCGCGTAGAGCGGGTTATCGAAGGTCGCGGCCACATACGCGATCTCCGCCATGAAGATCGTGAACAGAAAAATGTGGGCGACATAAATCTGCCAGGCGCGGCGCAGGATGCGCGCGCTGGCCAGCACAAAACCGCGCTGGAGCATGGTGCGGCCGTAGACGAAGGCGGCGGTGTAGCCCGAGATGAAAATGAAAATTTCGGTAGCGTCGCTGAAGCCGTAATTGCGGATAGTGATCCAGCTGACGATGTTTTCCGGAATATGGTCGAGAAAGATCAGCCAAAGCGCCACGCCGCGGAACAGGTCGAGGCGCAGATCGCGCTCGGCGCCGGCCGCCTGGGGTGGAGAAACGCTGGCCATAGGATTTGCAACCATGACGGTCGCGGGCGGCGCATCCCGAACCGGTGAATATCGCCCATCTTAATCTAATGCGCCGATTCTGACATCGGCAGGCAACGCCGGCGCCACGGTCGCGCGCCGCCAATAGGCTTGAGAAAGCGTCGAGATTACGTCAAGATTCGCTGCATGTATCGCGCTCTGACCCGCAATATCGAAGTCGTGGTGACGCCGCGATTCGTCCCCGATCGCTCTTCTACGGAAAACAATTATTTTTTCTGGGCCTACACCATCGCCATCACCAATCACGGCGACGACACGGTGCAGCTCAAGACCCGGCACTGGCGCATCACCGACGCCACCGGCCGCCTTCAGGAGGTCCGCGGGGCGGGCGTCGTCGGCGAGGAACCGGTGCTCAAGGCGGGGGAATCGTTCGAGTATACCAGCGGGGTGCCTTTGCAGACCTCGTCGGGATTTATGACCGGCACCTACGGCATGGAGACGCCAGCGGGCGACCATTTCGACATCGAAATTCCTGCGTTCTCGCTCGACAGCGGCAACAGCAAGCGGACCATCAATTAAGGATCGAGTCGCGCTTAAGACGGCGCCGGCTCGGTCGCGGTGATGTCCTCGGGTGCGAACACATAGGTCGAGCTGCAGAACTCGCAGGTGACGGTAATCTTGCCGTCCTCGATCATGTCGTCGCGGTCTTGCTGCGGAAAACTGCGCAGCATCGACTCCACGCTTTCGCGCGAGCACGAGCATTGAGCGCGCACCGGGGCGGCGGGGAACACGCGCACGCCGCGTTCGTGGAACAGGCGATAAGCCAGGCGCTCGCTCGACACCGCCGGATCGATCAATTCGAGATCGTCGACCGTGTCGATGAGGGAGCGGCCTTCCACCCAGGCGTCGTCTTCCGGCAGCAGATGAGGCTCGGTGCCGGGGGGTGCGTCGCCGGGATCGAGATCCGCCTGGCGGGCGCGCTCCGGCGATTTGGGAAGAAACTGCGCCAGAATTCCACCGGCGCGCCAGTGGCGGTGTGCGCCGTTCGCGCCACCGCGATACTCTTCCGCCACGGCAAGCCGCACCCGGGTCGGTATCTGTTCCGAGCGTAAAAAGTATTCGTGCGCGACGTGTTCGAGATCGTTGCCCTCAAGCGGCACCAGGCCCTGATAGCGGCTCATGTCGGGCCCCTGATCGATGGTCATCGCGAGATGTCCCTTGCCGAGCAATTTGCCCGGCTTGGCTTTGCCGTCCGCTTCGGCCGCGCGAACCCGTTCGGCATCAAACCGCGCACAGGCCCGCACTTTGTCCGGCGAGGCGAAATCCACAACCAGCATGCGCACCGGACCGTCGCTCTGGGTTTGCAGGATGAAACGGCCATCGAATTTCAGCGCCGAGCCTAGCATGACCGTCAGCACGATTGCTTCGCCCAAAAGCTTGGCGACCGGGAGCGGATAATCGTGGCTCGTCAAGATGGCGTCGACCGCGGGCCCCAGCCGCACGATGCGGCCGCGCAGGTCGAGCGCAGCAACCTCGAACGGCAAGATGCTGTCGTCGGAACTCGTCGGCGCCGGTTCGCGGACCGGAATGTTCACATCGAGATTTTGCATTTCCGGGGATATAGGCGGCCGACGGACAATTGTGAGGGCCGCCTATCGCGCGTCCGCCAAACACCAGGCGAGAATACCCTTCTGAGCGTGCAGCCGGTTCTCGGCCTCGTCAAAGACCACGGATTGCGGGCCGTCCATGACTTCGTCGGTCACCTCTTCGCCGCGATGCGCGGGCAGGCAATGCATGAAGATCGCGTCCGCGCCGGCCCGCGCCATCAGCCGCGCATTGACCTGATAGCGCTTGAGCAGGTTGTGGCGGCGCGCGCCATTGCGGTCGCCCATGGAAACCCAGGTGTCGGTGACGACGCAATCGGCGCCCTCGACCGCCTCCTCCGGGTCAGTAAAGAGGTGGATCGGCGCGCGCGACGATTTGATCCAGTCGGTCAGCCATTTTCCCGGTTTTAACTCCGGCGGGGTCGCGACGCGCAGCTCG
>DATNNI010000308.1:0-18508 GCA_035601915.1 Xanthobacteraceae bacterium | reverse complement strand
CCCGCGCCCGCCGCTCCGAGTAGTCCGCCTTTAGCGCCGGCGGCCGCTCCAGCCAGACCGTCAGGCGTCGTCTTACGCACTCTTACTGAAGAGGAACGCAGCGCCCGTGCGCACGCGCTCGCCGACGCGCGGCTGCGCGAGGCAGAAGAACGCAAGATCGCCGAAGAAGAGGCGCGAATTCGCCTAACCCGCGAGGAATCCGAACGCGCCGACCGCGTTGCCGCCGAAACACGCAAGCGCGACGAAGAAGAGCGGCGCAAGCACGACGAAGAAACCAAGCGCAAAGCCGACGAAGTTGCCAAGCGGCGCTTCGGCGCGGACACACTGGTAAAGCCGGGCACCGCCCGTCCGGCCCTTGAAGCCGAAGAAGAAGAGGCGCCGCGTAGCGCGCGCCGCGGCTTGCTGGCTCGGCCAGCGCCAGCCCCGAAAGCGCCGCGCGTCGGCGAAAAGCGCCGCGGCCGTTTGACTGTCGTGACGGCGCTTTCGGCCGACGACATCCGCGAGCGCTCGGTCGCCTCGTTCCGCCGGCGCGTCCAGCGCATGACCGGTCATCGCGACGAGCCCAAGGAAAAAATCGCCCGCGAGGTGACTATCCCTGAGACGATCACCATCCAGGAACTGGCCAACCGCATGGCCGAACGCGGCGTCGATGTGATCCGCATCCTCATGCAGCAGGGTCACATGGCGAAGATCACCGATACGATCGACGCCGACACCGCCCAGCTCATCGCCGAGGAACTCGGCCACACCGTGCGCCGCGTCGCGGAGTCCGACGTCGAAGAGGGCATGTTCGATACCCCGGATGCTCCGGAAAATCTCCTGCCGCGGGCGCCGGTCGTCACCATTATGGGCCACGTCGACCACGGCAAGACGTCGCTGCTTGACGCCATCCGTTCAACCGACGTGGCGGCGGCTGAAGCCGGCGGCATCACCCAGCACATCGGCGCCTATCAGGTGACGTCGCCTTCCGGAGGCCGCATCACCTTCATCGATACGCCGGGTCACGCCGCTTTCACCGCGATGCGGGCGCGCGGCGCCAAGATTACCGACATCGTCATTCTCGTCGTCGCTGCCGACGACGGCGTGATGCCGCAAACGGTCGAGGCTATTCATCACGCCAAGGCCGCCAAGGTTCCGATCATTGTCGCGATCAACAAGATCGACAAGGCGGACGCCAAACCCGAGCGCGTGCGCACCGAGTTGCTGCAGCACGAGATCCAGGTCGAATCGCTGGGCGGTGACACCCTCGAAGTGGAAGTTTCGGCGAAGGAAAAGCGCAACCTCGATAGGCTTCTCGATATCATCGCACTCCAGGCCGAAGTGCTCGAACTGAAGTCCAACCCGAACCGGGCTGCCGAAGGCACGGTGATCGAGGCGCGGCTTGACCGCGGCCGCGGTCCGGTGGCCACGGTCCTGGTTCAGCGCGGCACGCTAAAGCCTGGCGATGTCGTCGTCGCCGGCTCGGAGTGGGGCCGCGTGCGCGCACTCGTTTCGGATACCGGACATTCGGTCGTGGCCGCGGGCCCGTCGATGCCGGTGGAGGTGCTCGGCTTCAACGGCACGCCCGAGGCGAGCGACCGGCTGGCCGCGGTAGAGACCGAAGCGCGCGCCCGTGAGATCGCCGATTACCGCTCGCGACAGAAGCGCGAAATCATGGCGGCCCGGCAGACCGGAATGCGCGGCTCGCTCGAGCAGATGATGAGTCAGCTCAAGGCCGCCGGCCGCAAGGAATTCCCGCTGATCATAAAAGGCGACGTGCAGGGCTCCATCGAAGCAATCGTCGGCGCGTTGGAAAAACTTTCGACCGAGGAAGTCGCCGCCCGCGTAATCTTTTCCGGCGCCGGCGGCATCACCGAATCCGACGTGACGCTCGCGCAAGCATCGAATGCCGCAGTCATCGGCTTTAACGTTCGCGCCCACAAAGAAGCGCGCGAAGCGGCTGAGCAGGCGGGAATCGAAATCCGCTACTACAACATCATCTATGATCTCGTCGACGACGTGAAGAAAGCGATGTCGGGGCTATTGGCGCCGACGCTGCGCGAGACGATGCTCGGCAATGCCACGATCATCGAAGTCTTCAAAGTCTCGAAGGTCGGCAATGTCGCCGGTTGCCGGGTGACCGACGGCGTGGTCGAGCGCGGCGCCAACGTGCGCCTCATTCGCGATAGCGTCGTCGTCCATCAGGGCAAGCTGTCGCAACTCAAGCGCTTCAAGGACGATGCGCGCGAGGTCGTCGCCGGACAGGAATGCGGCATGGCATTCGAAAATTACCAGGATATGAAAGTCGGCGACGTGATCGAATGCTACCGCGTGGAGACCGTGCAGCGGACGCTGTGAGTCCAATACTCACGTTCGCTGGCTGACGTGTCATGCCCCGCGCAGACAGGGCATCCAGTAATCACCGAGCAACTGGGGTTACTGGATCGTCCGCATTCGCGGACGACGACAACCCAAGAATGAAGAATTGATCATGCCTCGGCATCACCAACAACCGGAAGGCGGATCGCAACGTCAGTTGCGGGTTGGAGAGATGATCCGCCATGAGCTCGCAGACATGCTGTCGCGCGGCGATATTCATGACCCGGTGATCGAAGCGCACATGATCACCATTCCCGAAGTGCGCATGAGCCCCGATCTGCGGCTGGCGACGATTTATGTCATGCCGCTCGGCGGCCGCGACGTACAGCCGGTGATCGAAGCGCTCGATCGCAACAAACGTTACGTACGCGGCGAGATTTCTCGGCGCGTCAATCTGAAATTTGCGCCGGACATTCGTTTTCGCGTCGACGAGAGATTCGGCGAGGCAGAGCGGATCGCCAAACTCTTGCAAACGCCGGAGGTCCGGCGCGACCTCGACGGCGGGAAAGACGACTGATGATTGGTGACCCACCGCGCATCGCTGACGACGACATCTCGCTCGTTGAGGGCGAGGTCGCCGAGCGCAGCTCGGCGGGAGGGGGGTATCCTTTTCGCGCCGAGCAATTGACTCCCCTCCCCGACCCTCGCCCTCAAGGGGGAACGGAACATTCCGAGCAAGTTCACCAACAGTCGGCTATCCCGCAGAAGAAGCGGCAAAAGCGCGACGTCCATGGCTGGATCGTGCTCGATAAGCCGATCGGCATGACTTCCACCCATGCGGTCGCGGTCGCCAAGCGCCTGTTCGCCGCCAAACGCGCCGGCCACGCCGGCACACTCGACCCGCTCGCCTCGGGCCTGTTGCCAATCGCGCTCGGCGAAGCGACGAAAACGGTGCCTTTCGTCGTCGATGGCCGCAAGACCTATGTGTTCACCATCCGCTGGGGCGAGGAGCGCGACACCGACGATGCCGAAGGCCGCGTTGTGGCAACGAGCGAACGCCGGCCGGACGCGGCGGCCATCGCCGCCGCTTTGCCGAGCTTTACCGGCATGATCGAGCAAATACCGCCGCGCTTCTCCGCGGTGAAGATCGACGGCGCGCGCGCCTACGATCTCGCCCGCGAAGGCGAAGTGGTCAACATCGCGCCGCGCACGGTCACGATCTATCGCCTCGTCCTGGTGGAGATGCCGGACCGCGACCATGCGATCCTCACCGCCGAATGCGGCAAGGGAACGTATGTTCGCGCGATTGCCCGGGATCTTGGGCGGTCGTTAAGCACGCTTGGGCATGTTTGCGCGCTTCGCCGCGACCGCGTCGGCCCCTTTGGCGAAGCTGCCATGATTTCGCTGGAACAGCTTGAATCTTTGTGCCATAGAGCGGCCGCTGGCGAGGGAAACCTTGCCGACTTGCTACTGCCGGTCGAGACCGCGCTGGACGACATCCCGGCGCTGGCCGTTAGCCCGGCAGATGCGGCGAGGCTCCAAAGGGGTCAAGCCGTTCTCATGCGAGGGCGCGACGCCACCGTCGTCAACGGCCTGGTACAAGTCGCTTCGGGCGGTCGGCTCGTGGCCATTGCCGAGGTCGAGCGCGGAGAAATCGTTCCCAAGCGCGTTTTTAATCTAGCCGGCGTGACAGGTCGCGCCCGTAGGTAACGAAAGGTTTAGTAGACGATGTCGATTACGACCGCACGCAAGGCGGAGGTTATTAAGTCGTATTCCGTAAAGTCCGGCGACACCGGTTCACCCGAAGTCCAGGTTGCGCTGTTGTCGGAGCGGATCACCAACCTCACCGAGCACTTCAAAACGCACGTCAAGGACAATCACTCGCGGCGCGGGCTGTTGAAGCTTGTGTCGCAGCGCCGTCAGATACTCGACTACCTTCGGCGCACCAATGAAGGACGTTACAAAGAGTTGATCGAGCGGCTTGGTATTCGCCGCTGATTTTAGTTTGCGCGCGGGCTTTTCCGCGCGCGTGTCGGCGAAAGCGCAAAGACGCTTCCGCCATTTGCCCGGCAGAATACAGTTCTGCCGATTTGAGACGGGCACAGGCCCGTCAATGTCGCGGGACAGGCCCGATGGCCATGGCAGGATCGCCGGATGCTTTTTGGATTCGCAACCTCGTTGCGAACGATAGCCTCTCGCCGTCTTGCTCATGGCTTTCGCGCCGCCGCGAAAACCATGAGAGACAATCGAAATGTTCAATATTCATCGTGTTCAACTTGACTGGGGTGGCCGCAAGCTCACGCTAGAGACCGGAAAGGTCGCGCGCCAAGCTGACGGCGCGGTCATGGCCACTTACGGCGAGACCACCGTGCTCGCCGCCGTGGTAGCGGCGAAGCAGCCAAAAGAAGGCATCGATTTCCTTCCGCTGACCGTCAACTACACCGAAAAATATTACGCGGCCGGCCGCATTCCCGGCGGCTATTTCAAGCGCGAACGCGGTCCGACTGAAAAGGATACGCTGACGTCGCGCCTGATCGACCGCCCGATCCGTCCGCTATTCGCCGACGGCTGGCGCTGCGATACGCAAGTGACAGTCACCGTGCTGTCGCACGACCAGGAGAACGATCCGGATATCGTCGCCATGGTCGCGTCGTCCGCCGCACTTACCCTTTCCGGCGCTCCCTTCATGGGCCCGATCGGCGCCGCCCGCGTTGGCTTCATCAACAACGAATACGTGCTCAATCCGGCGCTGGACGAGATGCCGGAAAGCCAGCTCGACCTCGTCGTCGCCGGCACCCAGGACGCGGTGCTGATGGTCGAGTCGGAAGCGAAGGAACTCGGCGAAGAAGTAATGCTCGGCGCGGTGATGTTCGGGCACCGGCATTTCCAGCCGGTGATCGAAGCCATCATCCGGCTTGCGGAAAAGGCGGCGAAGGAGCCGCGCGAACTTACCGTTGCGGACAACGCGGCGCTGGAAACCGAGATGCGCGGCTTGGTCGAAAAGGACCTGCGCGCCGCTTACGCGATCGCCGACAAGATGGAACGTCACAAAGCGATTGACGCGGTCAAGGACCGGGTGATCGGGCATTTCGCGCCGGAAGGCGCCGAGAAATATCCGAAGCTCCAGGTCGCCGGCGTGTTCAAGGAGCTCGAAGGCAAGATCGTGCGCTGGAACATTCTCGACAACGGCACGCGCATCGACGGCCGCGACGTGAAAACCGTGCGGCCGATCGTGTGCGAGGTCGGCGTGCTGCCGCGCACTCACGGCTCGGCCTTGTTTACCCGCGGCGAGACTCAGGCGCTGGTTGTCGCCACACTCGGCACTGGCGAGGATGAGCAGTTTATCGACGCGCTGCAGGGAACCTACAAAGAAACCTTCCTGCTGCACTACAATTTCCCGCCCTACTCGGTCGGCGAAACCGGCCGCATCGGTGCGCCAGGCCGGCGAGAGATCGGCCACGGCAAACTCGCCTGGCGCGCGATTCATCCGATGCTGCCGTCGCGAGAAGAGTTCCCCTACACCATCCGTCTCGTTTCGGAGATTACCGAGTCGAACGGCTCGTCCTCGATGGCGACGGTGTGCGGATCCTCCCTCGCGCTGATGGATGCCGGCGTGCCGCTGAAGCGGCCGACCGCCGGGATCGCAATGGGGCTTATTCTCGAAGATAAGCGCTTCGCCGTGCTTTCCGACATTCTCGGCGATGAAGATCATCTCGGCGACATGGACTTCAAGGTGGCCGGCACCGAAGGCGGCGTCACCTCGCTGCAGATGGACATCAAGATCGCCGGCATCACCGAAGAGATCATGAAGGTGGCGTTGGCTCAGGCCAAGGACGGCCGCCTGCATATCCTTGGCGAGATGGCGAAGGCCATCAACACCGCACGGGCCGAGCTCGGCGAGCATGCTCCGCGTATCGAGACCTTGAAGATACCGGTCGACAAGATCCGCGAAGTGATCGGCTCGGGCGGCAAGGTGATCCGCGAGATCGTGGAAAAGACCGGCGCCAAGATCGACATCTCCGACGACGGCACCGTGAAAGTCGCCTCCGCCAACGCGGAGTCGATCACCGCGGCGCTCAATTGGATCAAGTCAATCGCTTCCGACCCGGAAGTCGGTCACATCTACGAAGGCACCGTCGTCAAGGTCATGGACTTCGGCGCCTTCGTGAACTTCTTCGGCGCCAAGGACGGCCTGGTGCACATCAGCCAACTCGCGCCGCGCCGGGTGCAGAAGACCTCCGATGTCGTCAATGAAGGCGACAAGGTCAAGGTCAAGCTCTTAGGCTTCGACGACCGCGGCAAAGTCAGACTGTCGATGAAAGCCGTCGATCAGCAGACCGGCGAGGACCTCGAAGCCAAGCAGAAGGCCGAGGGTACCGAGCCTAGAGAAGCCGCCGCCGGCGAGTAATCTTCGCCGTATTGGGCTGAAATGGAGCGGCGAGCCTCATCGGCTCGCCGTTCGCACATCCGGATTAGCGATCAGAGCTAGTCGTGAACGATCACGGGCGCCGGCGCGGAACGCGACGGCCGCTTGAAGACGATCAGCAGCGGCATCACCACCAGCGTCGCGATCATCAGCATCTTGTAATCGTCGATATAGGCGATGATCTGCGCTTGCCGCGTCACCACCGCGTCGAGCGCCGCGCGCCCGGCGGCGGTGAGCGGATTCCAGGCATGCGCGATGAGCGGATTTTCGAAGCCGCGATTCACGGCGTTGACGCTCGGCGCGATGGCCGCGTGATTGGCCTGGGTATTCTGCACCAACATGCTGTTCACCACCGAAATGCCGACGCTCGAGCCGATGTTGCGCGACAAGCTGAACAGGCCCGCGCCTTCGGCGCGCTCCGACGTCGGCAGTGTCGACAGGGTGGCCGCGCTCAGCGGCACGAACAGGAAGCCGAGACCAAAGCCCTGGACCATGGTGATGCTGATGATCGTTCCCTGCGAGACGTCCGGCGTCCATCCGGTCATTTGATAAAACGACCAGGCGGTGAGCGATAATCCGACGATGAGCAAATAACGCGTATCGACCCGCCCGACCAGGCGGCCGACGAACAGCATGGACGCCATGGTGCCCACTCCGCGCGGGCCCATGACCAAGCCGGCGGTAACGACGGGATAGTCCATCAACTCCTGCAGATAAGGCGGCTGCAGCGCCATTGACGCGTAGTAGGTGAGGCCGACCACCGAGATGAACAACACGCCGGCGGCAAAGTTGCGGTCGCGGAACAGGGCGGGCCGCACGAATGGCTTCTTGGCGGTGAAGGTATGCACGATGAACAAATAGAACGCCGAGGCGGCGACGATCGCCTCAATCATGATCTCGCCGGAACCGAACCAGTCGAGCTGCTCGCCGCGGTCGAGCATGATTTGCAGCGCGCCAAGCGCCAGGCTCAGCGTACCGAACCCGAACCAATCGAGCCGATCTTTGGAATTCGCCGGCGAGTCTGGCAGGAAGATCATGATGCCGATGAGATCGATAATGCCGATCGGCAGATTGATATAGAACACCCACCGCCAACTGTAATTCTCGGTCAGCCAGCCGCCGAGCACCGGCCCAAGGACTGGGCCAATCATGACACCGATGCCGAACAGCGCCATGGCGAAGCCTTGGCGCTCCCGCGGATAACTGCCGAGCAGAACGGTCTGCGACAGCGGCACGAGCGACGCGCCAAAAGCGCCTTGCATCACCCGAAACAGCACGATCTGATTCAAGGACTGCGCCATGCCGCAAAGCATCGACGCCACGGTGAACCCGGTGATGGCGACCATGAAAAGGCGCTTTATTCCGAACCGGCTGGCGAGAAAACCGGTCGGCGGAGTCATGATGGCGGCGGCGACGATGTAAGACGTCAGCACCCAGGCGATCTGGTCTTGGCTCGCGGATACGCTGCCTTGCATGTAAGGCAGCGCTACATTGGCGATTGTGGTATCGAGCGCCTGCATGAGCGTCGCGAGGATGACGCAGGCGGTCAGCGCTCCGCGATTGCTGCCTTCGGCTACGAGATCGCCGCCCATCACTGCACGCTTTGCCGCCGCCCGAACAATGCTGCGAGGAAGTGAGGAACGCCGCGGGCGTGACCGGTATCGACGTCGACTATGACGCTCATGCCGGCGCGCAGTGGCGGCAAATTCGGATCGCTGGTATCGATCCGGACGCGCATCGGCACGCGTTGCACGACCTTCACCCAGTTGCCGCTGGTGTTCTGCGCCGGCAGCAGCGCGAATTCCTGCGCCGACGCCGGGCTCACGCTTTCGACAACGCCACGCCATTCGACGTCGGGGTAAGTGTCGACAGTCACGGCCGCCGTTTGCCCGGGGCGCACGTAAGTCAGCTCGGTCTCTTTAGGAGTGGCGTCGACCCACACATGATCGGTGTCGACCAGAAAGAAAGCGGTCGTCGAAGCGGCAAGATATTTACCCGGTGCGATCGCCGGCACGTCGGTAACGATGCCGCTGAACGGCGCGGTCACAACGGTATGATCGAGTTGCCGCTGAGCTTCCGCGACTTGCGCCCGCGCCTGCAAATATTGCGGAAGCTCAGGCGTCGGCGTGTCGACGTTGCCGCCGAGCCGTGCCAGCTGCACCTTGGTTTGCTCCTGAAAGGCCTTCAGCTTGCCGGTGTCATTCTGCAGCGTGTAGTTCGCCTGATCGAATGTCGCTTGCGTGGCCGTGCCGCTGCGCAAAAGCATTTGCGCGCGATCGAAATTGGTCCGATCGAGATCGACCTGAGCCTGTTGAGCGGAGACGTCGCTCACCATGCGCTTATAATCTTCCTTCATCGAGTCGAGCATTTGCCCGACTTGCGCCAAGTTGGCTTTGGCGTTGTCGAGTGCGATCTGGAACTGACGCGGGTCGAGCCGATAGAGCATTTGGCCCGCGGAAACGTGCTCGTTGTCGTGCACCGCAACGTCCTGGACAATGCCGGAGACGTCGGTCGCCACACCCACCTTTTGCGCATTGACGTAGGCGTCGTCCGTGGACATGACGCGGCCGCCGGTGACGTACCAATACGCGCCGGCGATCAACGCAATCGGCAACAGCGCAAACAAGATCCAGCGCACCCTGCGACGCTTGAGCCCGCGCCCCTTATCGGCGGCTTTGCCGCGATCCTTACCGCGCTTCTCCACGGGAGCGACCGGTGCAACCGGCGCCGTCCGCGGCGCTTCCGCAATCTCATCGCGGACGGGGGAGACAGTCTTGCGAACGGGTTCAGCCATAGTGGCGCGCTCCCACTGCCGCATTGGCGTTCCGCTGGTGGATTAGCCGGCGGAGGTTGTCTTTGACGGTCGCGAGTTCCGACACCATGCGTTCAATATCGTCCTGGGACAGGCCTTCCGTGGCGCTGTTCATGGTTTCCTCGCCGAGAACGGCGAGTTGTTTCAGAAGCGGGCGCGCCGCGGGGGTAAGGAACAGGCGCTTCGCCCGGCGGTCCCCAGGGTCGGGACGCCGCTCGATGAGGCCGCTGTCGCACAGCTTGTCGAGCAGCCGGGTCAGCGTGATCGGTTGCAAGTCGAGCATCTCGGCAAGCTCCGACTGGTTGAGCCCTTCAGAGAGGTCGAGGCGCACGAGGACAGCCCATTGGGCCCGAGTCATGCCGTATTGCGCGGCGCGATGATCCGCATAGGTCCGAAG
Source organism: Xanthobacteraceae bacterium (assembly GCA_035601915.1). Taxonomy (GTDB): domain Bacteria; phylum Pseudomonadota; class Alphaproteobacteria; order Rhizobiales; family Xanthobacteraceae; genus BOG-931. The sequence goes on along the minus strand of DATNNI010000308.1, from coordinate 8,575 downwards.
CAGCCGCGCCACGTCATTGAGCATAAAGGCGAATTCTCGCCGTCGCGAAACCGGGGGCATTTGACCGACACCTGTTTTCGAGCCCGCTTAATATAAGCTAGCTTATATTTTATCCAGCGCGCGGACCACAGGGCAGGGTTGCAAGGGACTCAGGCCTCGGGCTTGGCTAAGCAACGCCAAGGCTGGTCAGGGCGTCGATATGGTGTCCCGCGGCTTCCGGCGAAAAACAGCAAAAAACCACGCGAGTGATGCCGCGCGGGGCGGCGGCCAGTTCCGACGAAACGGTACCGACGGCGATGCGGGCTGCGCGATCCGGCGGAAAGCGATAGAGGCCGGTTGAGATCGCCGGGAATGCCAGCGCGCCGAGACTACTCGCAGCCGCAAGTTCAAGCGCGGTCCGATAACAGGAGGCGAGGAGCTCATCCTCACCTTTGCGGCCTCCACTCCATACCGGCCCCACTGCGTGGATCACGTGCCTGGCTTTCAGCCGATAGCCGCGGGTGATCTTGGCGCTGCCGGTTTCGCAACTGCCGAGCGCGCGGCATTCGGCGAGCAGTTCAGGTCCGGCGGCGCGGTGGATGGCGCCGTCAACGCCACCCCCGCCAAGCAAGGTGCGATTAGCGGCGTTGACGATGGCATCGAGATCAAGTGTCGTGATGTCGGCCACGCAGACATCGAGCCGGGCGGCACCGACTTCAGCGGACACCAGTGTCGTCACATCACCCATTGCCGAAATTCCATCACGCCCATTCCGCGCGCGCTTCCGCCGCGAGGTCGACGGTCCCTTTCACGCCGATATCTTCGAAGTGGTCGTCGAGAAAGCGCCGCGCCGCGCGCTTGCCGGCCACGTGTAGCGCCTCGAACAGAGCGTAATCCGTTGAGACTTTGCTGGCCGCGTCGAACACCGTGCCGTGGTCGTCGAGTACAATGCGATGCACGTTGATCCGGCGATACTGGCCCTGGCCGACGCCGCGCGGCAGCCGGTCTTGATCGATCAAGCGAGCGACGAATTCGATCGCCCGGTATTCCGACAGGAGCGACGAGTTGAATGTAATCTCGTTGATGCGATTCATAATCTCGTTGGCCGATGTCGGCGTCGCCTGGCGCACCAGCGGATTGATTTGCACCACCAGGACGTCCTCGGTTTTGGTGGTGCCGTAAAACGGAAAGATCACCGGGTTGGCGAGATAGCCGCCATCCCAATAGGGAACGCCGTCGATCTCGACCGCCCGGAACAACAGCGGCAGACAGGCCGACGCCATCAGAGCTTCGGCGGTGATTTTCTCGCGGGAGAAGATACGCACCCGTCCGGTCTGCACATTGGTGGCCGAAATAAAGATTTGCGGGTCGCTTGCTGCGCGCAATGCTTCGAAATCCACGAAGCGTTCGAACAGATCCTTGAGGGGATTGATGTTGAGCGGATTGAAATCGTACGGCGAGAAGTAGCGAGCCCAGGTCTCAAGCCACGCCTGCATCGGCGTGCCTTCGAGCGGAATGAAGGACAGCATCCGCTCGACCACGGCGCGCTGCATGGCCGGGAGGTTACCGTTGTTGCTCACCGCACGCCAAAAATCGGCGAGCCGTTTCTGCGCTTCCGCGGGGCCGCCGCGGATCAGGCCGTCGGCGAGCATGACCGCGTTGACCGCGCCGGCCGACGTGCCGGAAATGCCTTCGAATTGAAGGCGGCCGTCACTCAGCAAATGCTCGAGCACGCCCCACGTGAAGGCGCCGTGCGCACCCCCGCCCTGCAGCGCCAGATTGATGCGCTTGGTGATGAGCGGCGGCGGGCTATTCGCTGCGCGTCCCGGCATCAGCGCGGCGAGCGGATTTTTCATGGCGGTGTTTGAACCAGGCCGGCGCTGAATGATCTCAAGTCGAGCCGAACGTCAGGCCGCGGTCCAGCCGCCGTCGATGGAAAGATTGGCGCCCGTGATCGCTTTGGCTGCATCGGAACACAAATAGACGGCCAGCGAAGCGACCTCGTCGATGGTGACGAACTCCTTGGTCGGTTGCGCCGCTAACAGCACGTCGCGCTTGACCTGCTCTTCGGTCATGCCGCGCGCCTTCATGGTGTCGGGAATTTGCGCCTCGACAAGCGGCGTCCACACATAGCCGGGACTGATGCAATTGACGGTGATGCCGAAGGTCGCAACTTCGAGCGCGACCGTCTTGGTGAGGCCGGCGAGGCCGTGCTTCGCGGACACGTAAGCGACCTTGAACGGCGAGGCGACCAGCGAGTGCGCCGACGCGGTGTTAATGATACGGCCCCATTTGCGCGACTTCATGCCCGGCACGGCGGCGCGGATAGTGTGGAAGGCCGACGAAAGATTGATGGCGATAATCTGGTTCCATTTCTCGATCGGGAATTCTTCGATCGGAGCGACATACTGAACGCCGGCGTTGTTGATGAGAATATCGAGCGAGCCAAAGGTCTTTTCGGTGGCCTGGACCATGTCGGCGATTTCCTCGGGCTTGCTCATGTCGGCCGGCGAATAGAACGCCCGTACGCCGAACTCCTTCTCGATACCGACGCGCAGCTGCTCGATCGCGTTCCTGTCGCCGAAGCCATTCAGAGTGAGGTTGGCGCCTTGCCCGGCAAGCGCCCGTGCATAGCCCAGGCCAATGCCTGACGTTGAGCCGGTGACCAGTGCGGTCTTTCCTTTCAGCATGATGACCCTCAAATTAAGGAAGCGCCGCGCCGGGCCGCATCATGGTAGCGGCTTTGTAGCGTGACTTTTGGCCGAAATCGCGCGAATGTGGGACGGTTCTTGCTGCGGCGCAACATCAAAATTAAGAGCTCCTCACGTTTCCCGACAGTCCCGAATCATTATCTAGAGCGCGGTCCAAGCCCCCAGCATGGAATGACCTCAAAAGCACAAACCGTATTTCCGGCGCCCGATCACGATCACGGCAGCTGCACGAGCTCAGCGCTAGCCCACGCCGAACGGCTGTGTGCGGCGCGCGGTCAACGGCTGACACAAATGCGCCGCCAAGTGCTCGAAGCTTTGCTGGCGAGCCATAAGCCGCTCGGTGCTTACGAAATCATGGATCGGCTCGGCTCCAAACGCCGTCCGGCGCCGATCTCGGTCTATCGCGCGCTCGATTTTTGGCGCGAGAACGGCTTGGTCCATCGCATTGAAAGCCGCAACTCATTCGTCGCCTGCGTGCACAGCCATGCCGGCAACGATCCGATCGTGTTTTTGATTTGCGAACAGTGCGGCGCGGTAGGAGAGGCGCCGGGCGGTGCCGCAACCGACTCGCTCAAAGCGTCCTGTCGCGCGGCCGGATTTACCCCGAAAAGTCCGGTGATCGAAATCACCGGTATTTGCTCGCATTGCCGCCAGCATTAAAAGACCCGCGGCATTTTAAAGTCGCGACGTTGGTCCATCCCCCCGCCCATTCCCGCCCGCTTGACGCGCTCGCGATCGCGACAGTGGTCGGGCTGTCGCTGTGCTGGGGCTTCAATCAGGTCGCGATCAAATTAGCCATCCACGACATCCCGCCATTCCTTCAATCGGCGGCGCGCTCGGTCGTAGCCGCCGTGCTGGTCGCCGCTTGGGTGCGTTGGCGCGGGCTCAAGCTATTCGAGCGCGACGGCACGCTCTGGGCGGGAATTGCCGCCGGCCTGTTGTTCGCGCTCGAGTTCCTGCTGATTTATCCGGGCCTGTTGTGGACCACGGCGACACGCGCCGTGCTCTTCATTTATCTGGCGCCGTTTTTTGTGGTGATCGGATCGCGCTGGTTCATTCCCGGCGATCATTTTCATCCCTCGCAATGGTTCGGGCTGGCGCTGTCGTTCCTAGGCATTGTCATTGCATTCGGTTTGCCGACGCCTGCCACCGATCCGCATCAGATGCTCGGCGATGTGATGATGGTCGGCGCCGCATTGGCGTGGGCGGCCACCACACTGGTCATCAAAGCGAGCGCGCTCAAAAACGTCAGCGCGGAAAAAACCATGCTGTACCAGCTTGTCGTCTCAGCGCCGCTTCTCGGCGCCGCATCGCTGGCGTTCGGCGAGCGCATCGAGGGGGTGCCGTCCGGGGTTGCCCTTGGGGCATTCGCTTACCAGACCATCTGGGTGGTGAGCGTGACCTACGTGGTCTGGTTTGCCCTTGTGGTGCGCTACTCGGCGACGCGTTTGTCGGCATTTACCTTTCTGACCCCCCTGTTCGGCGTCGCCGCCGGTGCTCTCGTCCTCGGCGAGCCTCTGACGCCCCCCTTTGCCTTAGCCGTCGCGCTGGTCGCCGGTGGACTGGTGCTCGTAAACCGGCCCCGATAAGGCTATATCCATGCGAGTTCACCGCCCCGGTGCGGGGCCAATAACGGGTAGCAGGAACGGTTCATGATCGAGTTTTCCGGCCCAGCCGAGCGGCGCAAAACGGTCGCTGTGAAGGTCGGCAACGTCGTCGTCGGCGGCGGCGCACCCGTGGTGGTGCAGTCGATGACCAATACCGACACCGCCGATGTCGAGGGGACGGCAAAGCAGGTGGCGGCGCTGGCCCGCACCGGCTCCGAACTCGTTCGCATCACCGTCGATCGCGACCAGGCGGCAGCCGCAGTACCGCACATCAAGGACCGGCTGCTGAAAATGAATGTCGACGTGCCGATCATCGGCGACTTTCATTACATCGGCCACAAGCTTCTGGCTGACCATCCAGCGTGTGCCGAAGCGCTCGACAAATATCGCATCAATCCCGGCAATGTCGGCTTCAAGGAAAAGAAGGACCGGCAATTCGGCGCCATTATCGAGACCGCGATCCGCCACAACAAAGCGGTACGTATCGGCGCCAATTGGGGCTCGCTCGACCAAGAGCTGCTCACGCATCTGATGGACGAAAATTCGCGCTCGAACCGCCCGGTGGATGCGCGCGACGTCACCCGCGAAGCCATGGTGCAATCCGCATTGCTGTCGGCGGCGCGCGCCGAGGAAATCGGCCTGCCCCGCTCCAAGATCATTATTTCCGGCAAGGTGTCCGCGGTGCAAGATTTAATCGCGGTCTACGGCGAACTGGCGCGGCGTTCCGACTATGCGCTGCATCTCGGCCTGACCGAGGCCGGCATGGGCTCGAAGGGAATTGTCGCCTCCTCCGCCGCACTGGGCGTGTTGCTGCAACAAGGCATCGGCGACACCATCCGCATCTCGCTTACACCCGAGCCGAACGGCGACCGCACGCTGGAAGTTAAAGTCGCGCAGGAATTGTTGCAGACCGTCGGCCTGCGCACCTTCGTGCCGCTTGTCGCCGCCTGCCCCGGCTGCGGGCGCACCACTTCGACGACATTCCAGGAGCTTGCGGCCAATATCCAAAATTTCATTCGCGACTCGATGCCGGAATGGAAGACGCGTTATCCCGGCGTCGAAGGGCTCAACGTTGCGGTGATGGGATGCATCGTCAACGGGCCGGGCGAGAGCAAACACGCCGATATCGGCATCTCGCTACCGGGCACCGGCGAGGCGCCGGCCGCTCCGGTGTTCATCGACGGCAAGAAGGCGATCACGCTGCGCGGTCCGACCGTTGCTCGGGACTTCGAAAAACTCGTCATCGATTATATCGAGCGGCGGTTTGGCGCCGGCAGCGCCGGACAGACTGCGGCGGAGTAACGCGCACAAACCGCTATGCGCCGAATCTCATCGAGGATGACGTTTTTCTACAAGCGCATCTTCCCGATTTTCTGGTTCGGATTTCTGATTCTATTCATCGCTATTCCGCTGTTTTTTGGCGGAGTGCGAGACGGCCCCCCGCCGTTTCCATTCCTCGTCGTTCCCTTGATCATGATGGGCTTCGGCTACTTCATTATGAAGAAGCTGGTTTTCGATCTGGTCGACGAGGTTTGGGATGAAGGCGAGACGTTGTTAATCAGAAACCGCGGCGAAGAGGAGCACGTCGCGCTCCGCGACATCAAGAATGTCAGTTATTCGACGGTTATAAATCCGCCGCGCGTCACTTTGTCGGTACGGCAACCAACCACCTTCAGCGATCAGATCGCATTCGTCGCCCCTGTGCGTCTCGTGCCGTTTTCAACAAGCCCCATTATCAACGACTTGATCGAGCGCGTTGATCGGGCAAGGCAAAGCCGGTCCGAGGCCTCAGTGCCCCCGAACTAGCCGCTGCACCAAATCGTCGAGCTGTTCGAGATCGTTGTAGCGGATCGTCAGCGTGCCGCGGTCAGTGCGATGGTCGATGCTCACGACCAAGCCGGTTGCATCGGAGACGCGTTTTTCGAAAGCGAGCACGTCGGCGTCTTTAGTAGCCGCGGCGCGCGCCCTGCCTTTTCCTTGTTTGCTGCCGTTTTTCTCCGCCCGCTCCCGCGCCATCGCTTCGACCTCGCGCACGTTGAGTTCGCGGGCGATGATTTCTTCCGCAAGCGCGTCGGCATTCGGTTCGCCGATCAGCATGCGCGCATGGCCGGCGGTGAGCTTGCCGCTGTGAATGTAGGCCTTCACATTGTCGGAGAGCTTGAGAAGCCGCAGCGTGTTGGCGACGTAGCTTCGGCTCTTGCCGACGATTTTAGCGATGTCTTCCTGGCTGTTGCTGAATTCGTCGATCAGTGCGCGATAGCCTTGCGCTTCCTCGAGCGGATTGAGATCGGCGCGCTGCACATTCTCGATGATGGCAAGTTGCAACGCTTCGGCATCGGTCGCTTCGATGACGACCACCGGCACTTCGTGCAGGCCGGCGCGCTGCGCCGCGCGCCAGCGCCGCTCGCCGGCGATGATTTCGTAATCGCCGGCGGCGCCACGCGGTTGCCGCACCACAATCGGCTGAATGATGCCGCGCTCGCGCAGCGACGCGGCCAGCTCATCGAGTTCGGTTTCAGAAAATGTCCGCCGCGGATTGTTTGGATTCGGCCGCAACGAACCGGTCGGCAAGCGGCGCCCGCCGCGCGGACGCTCCGCCGACGGCTCTTCGGCGACGTCGCCGATCAAAGCGGCGAGGCCGCGTCCTAGTCGTCTACGAGCTCCCTCCTCCGCCATCGCCGAATTCTCCGAGCCATCGCTCATTGCCACTCCATGCGCCGGTTATCGTCCGCGTCTTTGTTTGATCCGCTGGCGCGCTCGCGCCAAGCGAACGAAGTCAGGCGTATAATTCTCGCTCGCGCTGAATGACCTCGGTGGCGAGCCGCATATACGCTTCGCTGCCGCTGCATCTGAGATCGTACATCAGCACCGGCTTGCCGTAGGACGGCGCCTCCGACACCCGCACGTTGCGAGGAATGATGGTGTCGTAAACTTTTGCGCCCATGAATTCGCGGACGTCGGCGACCACCTGGGCGGAAAGCGTGTTGCGCGAGTCATACATGGTCAGCACGATGCCGTGGATAGTGAGTTCGGGATTGAGTTGGTCGCGCACGGAATCGACGGTCTTGAGAAGTTGCGACAAACCCTCGAGCGCGAAGAACTCACATTGCAGCGGCACCAGGATCGCATGCGCCGCCGCCATGGCGTTGACGGTGAGCAAATTGAGCGACGGCGGGCAATCGATCAGCACGTAGCTGTAAGCCGGTTCGCCAAGGCCGGGCGTGGTGAGCGGCGAAAGCGCGTTGCGCAAGCGCAAAGCGCGATCCCGCGTCTGGCCGATTTCCAATTCGAGCCCGGTGAGATCGAGCGTCGATGGCGCGAGATAAAGTCGCGGCACGATGGTCGTCAGGATGGAGTCGTGCAGGGCGGCGCGACCGGTCAGTACATCGTAGGTGGAAAGACGGCGGCTGCGCTGATCGATGCCGAGGCCGGTCGAGGCGTTGCCTTGAGGATCGAGGTCGACGATCAGAACGTGCTCGCCGATGGCGGCCAGTGCCGTGCCGAGATTGATGGCGGTTGTGGTTTTTCCGACGCCGCCCTTTTGGTTAGCCACTGCCAGGATGCGTGTGTGCCTCGCCGGCTGTGCGTGAAGTTCGCCCTCGGGCAACACTTCGCTGTCGGCCGCTGGCGGACCTAAAGCCTCCAGCTCCGGCCCGGGCTGATCCCCCATCAGGACTGATTCCACAGTTTCACCAATGACTTAGATATTCATCCGCCCGGAGCAATCTGAGGCTTCGGCTCAAGCTCACGCACGACAACAATATGCGACTTTGGATCGGTCCGGCTCGCCGCCAGACTGGTTTTAACCTTCCAATATTTGGATGCCTCGGTCAATTCGAGTGCCGCATCTTGACCCTTGGGAAACAGACCCACAGCACCGTTTTTCAACAACGGGGCGGCCAGGCCGAGGAGCTTCGGGAGTGGGGCGAGCGCCCGGGCAACGACCACTTCAATCGACTCGGGAGAACGGGCGGCAAAGTCCTCAATCTTTCCGGCATGCACTATAGCCGGTGCGCCGGTGGCGCGAACTGCCTCGCGTAGAAACGCTATTTTTTTGGTGTTGGTTTCCACCAGGTAAACCCGGGCGTCCGACACATCCGCCAGCGCGCAGGCAATTGCCACACCAGGAAATCCGGCGCCGGAGCCGAGGTCAGCCCAAATGCGGGCCTTTGGCGCGAGCGCGAGCAACTGGAGGGAGTCCGCGACGTGGCGGGTCCAGATATTTGGCTCCGTGGACGGCGCGGCGAGATTAATCCGCTGCTGCCAGCGAAGGAGCAC
>DATNNI010000307.1:0-4715 GCA_035601915.1 Xanthobacteraceae bacterium | reverse complement strand
CGGATCATGCCCCGCGTGTCTTTGCCGGCAGCGCCGGCCTCAGCGCGAAAGCACGGCGTGCAGGCGGTGTAGCGCAACGGTAATTGCGCTTCGTCGAGGATGGACTCGCGGACGAGGTTGGTCAGCGGCACTTCGGCGGTGGGGATGAGCCAGAGCTTGAGCTGTTCAGCCAATTCCCTATCGAAGCGCTCGCGCCAGAAAGGAATTTGAGTCGTGAATACGTTCTCAAAATTCTTCATCGCCGTGGCAGCGTTCTCTCCTCTGCCCAGCTGATCTCGCACCTCGGCAGCAGCGTTTTTGAATCCCTCTTTTATCATGTTGTCGAAAAGTTCATCGGCCTGCGATGCACTCCTCGAGGTTTCAAATTGATCTTCTTTGAATTTGGGTAACTGGGCCGTACCAAACATCGTGTCGCTACGCACCAACAGCGGCGGCGCGACTTCGGTGTAGTTGTGCGGCTCGCACGTGTGCACGTCGAGAAAAAACTGACCGAGCGCGCGTTCAAGTCGCGCGAGACCTTTTTTCAAAACAACAAAACGGGCACCGGACAGCTTTGCCGCGGTCTCGAAATCCATTTCGCCCAGCGCCTCGCCGAGATCGAAATGCTGCTTCGGCGTGAACGCGTACTCGCGTTTCGCCCCAAAATGATGACGCTCGACATTGTCGCTGGCATCCTTACCCTCGGGCACATCGTCAGCCGGCAGATTGGGGATTTCGGCGAGCGCGTCGTTTAATTCCTTCGACCTTTCCTTCTCGCTCGCCTCCAGCGCCGGCATCGAATCTTTCAGCGCCGCAACTTCAGCCATCAACGCCGACGCCTTCGCTTCGTCCTTTTTCTTCTTTGCCTCGCCGATTTCTTTCGACGCCGCGTTGCGGCGCGCTTGCGCGGTTTCGAGCGCGAGGATTTTGGCGCGCCGCTCCTCGTCGAGTCCGATCAGCCGTTGCGCCTGCGGCTCCAACCCACGCCGCTTGAGCGCGTTGTCGAACGCGTCGGGATTCTCACGGATGAAGCGGATGTCGTGCATGGCGTTTCGTATCTACCGCGTTATGCCCGGCCATAGCCGTTCGAAGAACGGCGTCGCTTTCGCTCGCCTATGTGCCGGGCATCCACGCCCTATCTCATGCCCTAAAGACGTGGATGGCCGGGTCAAGCCCGGCCATGACGAATCACAAGCAAGCGTCAGTGGCATAATATCGGCTAATTACTCCGCGGGCTTTGCCGCGGCAGAAGCCGCCGCGGCCGCGCGTTCCGCAGCGAGGCGCCTTTCGACGAAGCGCACCGACCAGATCGAGCCCTCGTAGAGTGCCACCAGCGGCAGCGCGAGCGACATTTGGCTGATCACGTCGGGCGGGGTGAGGACCGCGGCGACCACAAACGCGATGACAATGAAATAGCGCCGCTTCGATTTGAGCTGGGCGGACGAAATAATGCCGACGCGGCCGAGCAGCGTCAGAATCACCGGCAACTGAAAAGCGATGCCGAAGGCCAGAATGAGCTTCATCATCAGCGAGAGGTAATCTTCAACCTTCGGCAACAGCTCGATGCTCGCCTGCCCCGGCCCGGCCATTTGCTGCATGCTCAGCGAAAAACGCGCCAGCATCGGCCAGACCAGGAAATAGACCACCATCGAGCCGAGCAAAAAGAAAAACGGCGTCGCGATGAGATAAGGCAGGAACGCCTGGCGCTCGTTGCGGTAAAGGCCCGGCGCCACGAACATGTAGATTTGCGTGGCAATCACGGGAAAGGCGATGAACGCGGCACCGAACAGCGCGAGCTTGAGCTGCACCACGAAGTATTCGAGCAGCCCAGTATAAATGAATCTCGAATTCTCCGGACCCGCCACCCAGACGTACGGCCATGTCAGGACGTTGTAGATGTGCTTGGCGAAGAAGAAACAGACAATCGCCGCAAGCGCGAAGGCGGCGAGCGCTTTGATCAGCCGGGTGCGGAGCTCGACCAGGTGCTCCATCAGCGGCGCCTTGGTCGCTTCGATCGCTTTTTCTTCGTCGTCGCGGCTCATGCGGGACGTCCCGGATTGTCGGGCGATGTCGCACTCGCGGCCGCTTCCGGTGTGACTGGCCCGGTCGCAACCGCCGCCGCATCGCTTGCACCGCCGGCGACACTCGGCTCGGCCGCGGAAGTTTCCGCACCGGACGTTTCAATGGCATCAGGAGCGACCGGCGCCGTGGCGGTGACGATCACCTCTGCTTCATCTGCTGCCGCCGGCGTTTCAGCGCCAGGCAATGCAGCCGGACTATCGGCGAACGGCGCCGGCGTTGCCGCATCGGCAAGCGTTGTCGTTTCCGGCTTTTGTTCCAAGGAGGCCTGAATGTCTCGTCCCGCCGCCTCGACGTCGGCCTTCACGTCCTTGAGCGGATCGTAGTTCTTGACGCCTTGCGCCAGGTCGTCGACCTGCTTCTTGAGGTCGCCCATTTCGGCTTCGCGCATGGCTTCCTGGAATTGACCCTGGAAATCAGCGGCCATGCTGCGCACTTTGCGCGTCCATTGTCCGACGGTGCGCAATACCGCGGGAAGTTCCTTGGGACCGATCACAATCAGCGCGACGACGCCGATCAGCAGAAACTCGGTCCAAGAAATATCGAACATGGAAATTCCCGGCCCCGGGCCCGTTCAGCCGTCACGCCGGCGTTGGCGCCGGCCGTCCGCGATGCCCGGCAGCGGGGGCGTCAGGACACCTTGGTGCCGGCCTCGGCACGCGGCTTCACCACGTCGCTCGGCTGATGGTCGAGGGACTTAACCGGCGTATCGGTGGTCGCCGCGTTGGCCTCTTCCTCGGTCATGCCCTTCTTGAAGGCTTTGATGCCTTTGGCGACATCGCCCATCATGTCCGAAATCTTGCCGCGCCCGCCGAATACCAGCAGCAACACGGCGCCGACGATCAGCCAATGCCAGATACTCAGGGAGCCCATACAAACCTCCGTGCGCGGCTAGCGCCCGCGCTCGCTGCACCGTTCCGATTTCAGCCGAAACTAGGCGTCGGCGGCGTTAAAAACAAGCGCAATACCGCAAGCCGCCGCCGGGCCTCGCGCAGAATTGCGGAGAGGGTTTACTCCTCGATCCGCTCCGGTGGCGGCGTCAGCCCCAGATCGAGATCTTCCGGTTCCAGCGGGTCTTCGTCGTCGCGCAGAGCCGGATCGTCCGAGGGAATGGGAATGGTAAATCCGGCCGGCAACGACTTTTCGACCAGTCCCGCGCCCTTGAGCTCGTCGAGGCCCGGTAGATCGGCCAGCGCTTCGAGGCCGAAATGGGACATGAAGGCCTCGGTGGTGCCATAAGTCACCGGCCGCCCCGGCGCTTTGCGCCGGCCGCGCAACCTGATCCAGCCGGTCTCGAGCAGAACATCCAGCGTGCCCTTGGACGTGGTGACGCCGCGAATGTCCTCGATCTCCGCACGCGTCACCGGCTGGTGATAGGCGACGATGGCCAGCGTCTCGATGGCGGCGCGCGAAAGCTTCTTGGTGACCACCGTCTCGCGCGTTAAGAGCCAGGCGAGATCACCCGCGGTCCGCAGCGACCATTTGCCGCCGACGCGGACGATATTGACGCCGCGGTTTGCATATTCGCTCTGCAATTCGAGCAGCAGCGCGCGCACGTCGCAGCCCGCAGGCAGGCGCGCGGCCAGCACCTTCTCGTCCAGCGGCTCGTCAGCGGCGAACATCAGCGCTTCGAGGATGCGCAATTCCTCGGTGCGCTCCACAGGATCATTGTCCCCGACAACCACACGCATCTCCGCCAAATTAGATTTCATGTTTCTTAGTCCCCCTACACGGTGCCCCGTTCGGCCGCGGCGTCCCTTGGCTCGTTGTCGGGCCGCTTGCGAACATAAAGCGGTGCAAAAGCCGCCTGCTGGTGAACCTGAATGCGGCCTTCGCGCACCAGTTCAAGCGTCGCGGCAAAGCTCGATGCGCGAACGGTCGTGGCCAGCGAAGGCTCGACCATAAAGGCGATAAGATATTCATCGAGCGCGCACCAGTCGGTGGCGCCACCGATCAGGCGCTCCAGCGCTTCGCGCGCTTCAGCGAGCGACCAAACCGTACGCTTGGCGACGCGCACGTATGACCTTGCCTGCTTCTGCCGCTGCACCGCATAGGCCGAAAGCAGATCGTACAATGTCGCGGTCCATTCCGGCCGCTTGATCTCCGCGATCGGCTCGGGCTGACCGCGCGCAAAAACCTCACGGCCGAGTTGCGGACGATTGAGCAATTGCTCGGCGACCTGCCGGATAGCTTCGAGCCGGCGCAGGCGCTGCGCCAGCGCGGTCGCCATCTCCTCGGCGCTAAGCCCGTCCGGCTCGTGCTGTTCCGGCAACAGCAAGCGCGACTTCAAGTAAGCGAGCCACGCCGCCATCACCAGATAATCCGCGGCGATTTCGAGCCGCAGCTTGCGCGCCTCTTCGATGAAGGCGAGGTATTGGTCGGCGAGCGCCAGGATGGAAATTTTCGCGAGGTCGACCTTCTGCTGGCGCGCGAGCATCAGCAACAGATCGAGCGGACCCTCAAAGCCTTCGACATCGATCACCAGCGCCGGCTCGTCGGCGCCGCGCTCGGGAAACTCGGTGTCGAACTGCGCGTCTTCAGTAATCATGCATCGGGCTCCGCCGGCTGCCACGAGCCGGCCATGAGGCGAAAGAATTCCGTACGGGTCGCCGCAATATCGAGCGGCGTGGCGGGTTTTCTCGCCGCCAGCGCCGCCT
>DATNNI010000306.1:0-6155 GCA_035601915.1 Xanthobacteraceae bacterium | reverse complement strand
GCGAATGGACCGACGCCGGCGAACAGATCGGCGGCGTGGTTGGCGCTAGCGCAATAGGCGAGCACGAGCCGCGCCAAAGCTGCCTCACCCTCGGCGGTGGCTTGCAAGAATGAGGCGGGCGGAAGCTGTACGTTGGCGTTGCCCATGCGCAGACATGGGGCGCGCCTCAGCGCGACGACCTCTCCGTGTCGCGTAAGTCGGGCCAAGTCGCGCTTATCAGCAATACGCGCGAGCGATGACACGAGCGCGGTCGAAAGCGACCCTGAGCCACGCACGTCAAGGTCGAGGCCGGCATCCGTCGCTGTAACATGGAGATCGAGGGGTTTTGCGCTCGGCCCCAGCGCCTCGGCGATCTCCCAGGCGACCTTAATGGCGCCGTCGAGACTTTTCGCGAGTACCGGACAGCGGTCGATTGCGACCACGCGGTGGGCGCGGGCGGCGGAAAAGCCGACTTCGAGCACCTCGTGTGTGCCGCGCCGTGCGTGCAATACGGCCCGGCGGCGGCCGGCGCCGTGTGCGTCGACAAGATCGGCGACCGGGCAGTGGAGACCAACGCGATCGAGCGCCTCAACAACAAGGTCGCGCTTCCACATTCGATAGCATTCGGCATCCCAATGTTGCACAGCGCAGCCTCCGCATACGCCGAAGTGCGGGCAGACCGGCGAAATGCGCTTTGGGCTCGCGGAGACAATCTGCACAATACGCAGCCGGCCGGCATTGCCGACCACATCCTCGACGTCCACGGTTTCGCCAGGCAGCGCGCCAGGAACGTAAACCGCGGCGCCGGAGGTGACGGCGACGCCGTCGCCCAAGTGACCGAGATGATCGATGAACAGCCGCTCAGCCACGCTCGGCCTCGATCAGATATTCGACGTTGCCGTCGCCACCGAGAATCGGGGAAGGGATAGCGTCTCTGACCAGCCATCCTTGGCTGCGAAAGGAAGCGGCGATTTCCTGGCATGCCGAGGCGCGCGCTGATTCGCTCCGCACGATGCCTTTCTTCGCTTCCCGGCGTGCAACCTCATATTGCGGTTTGATCAGCGCGATAATTGTCGCGGTCGATTGGAGGAGCTCGGCGATTGCGGGCAACACCAGCTTCAGCGAAATGAAGCTCACGTCCACTGTCGCCAGGTCAGGCGGCTCAACGAGCCTCGAAGGCTCGAGCGAACGAATGTCGGTTTTTTCCAGGGACACAATTTCGCAATGGCCGCGGAGCGAAGCGTGCAGTTGTCCATGTCCGACGTCGACCGCATAAACGCGCTTGGCGCCGCGCAGCAGCAGTACTTCGCTGAAACCGCCGGTCGATGCGCCGACATCGAGGCAGACGCGACCTGTCACATCGACGCGATAATGATCCAGTGCCGCCGCAAGTTTAATGCCGCCGCGCGACACGTAAGGATGCGGGCGCGCCGCGACTAGTGCGGCATTCGCTGAAATCTCTTGGGAAGCCTTGCGCACCAAAATGCCGTCGGCAGCAACCAAGCCGGCGTTAATCGCCGCTTGTGCCAGCGTGCGGCTCTCAAAAAGGCCGCGCGAGACCAGAAGGCGATCGGCGCGTGGGCGGCTCGTCATATCCGCTATCTATGCTCGCGCAACGGAAGCGGTCGGTTTGTCGCCGCGAAAGCAGGAACCCAGCGCAAAATGAGAACTGGCTTCTCTGCTTGGGCAGAAAATGAGCGCGTTAGAACGAATAGCGCGACGGTTGTTATTGCCGCACGAGCTTGACGACGTCGCCGCGCAGATTTTGCCCTAGAGCTTCGAACGCCTTGGAAACGATGCCTTTGGCGTCGAGGCCGGCCTTGGCATACATCGCGTTCGGCGAATCTTGGTCGATAAAAAGGTCGGGTAATACCATGGACCGGACCTTCAGCCCGCGATCAAGCACGCCATGCTCGGCAAGTGCTTGCATTGCAAAGGCACCGAACCCGCCGATCGATCCTTCCTCAATGGTGAGCAAGACTTCGTGTTCGCGTGCCAGCCGCAGTAGCAGATCGACGTCGAGCGGCTTGGCAAAGCGCGCGTCGGCGACGGTCGTCGACAGGCCCTGGGCGGCCAATTCGTCTGCCGCTTGGAGGCATTCGCCAAGCCGTGTGCCAAAGGAGAGGAGGGCGATCTTCGTACCCTCGCGGACAATACGACCCTTGCCGATTTCGAGTGGCCTTCCCTCGTCCGGAAGCGCCACGCCGCGGCCTTCGCCGCGCGGATAGCGCAATGCCGACGGGCGGTCGTCGATGGCAACCGCAGTCGCCACCATGTGAACGAGTTCGGCTTCGTCGGACGGCGCCATCAGCACAAAATTCGGCAGGCAGCCAAGATACGCGATGTCGAACGAGCCTGCGTGCGTTGGCCCGTCGGCGCCGACAAGACCGGCGCGGTCCATGGCGAAGCGCACCGGTAGCTTCTGGATCGCTACGTCGTGGACGATCTGGTCGTAGGCGCGCTGCAGGAACGTCGAATAGATGGTCGCAAACGGCTTGAAGCCTTGGGTAGCAAGCCCCGCGGCGAAAGTAACACCGTGCTGCTCGGCGATGCCGACGTCGAAGCTGCGGTTGGGAAATTCCTTTTGGAATAGATCGACGCCGGTGCCCGACGGCATCGCTGCCGTGATTGCGACGATCTTGTTATCCTTGCGCGCTTCTTTGATCAGGCTTTCGCCGTAGACCTTCTGATAGGCCGGCGCAGTCGGCTTCGATTTGACCTGGGCTCCGGTCGCAACGTCGAATTTGACGACGCCGTGGTATTTGTCAGCGGATTTTTCTGCCGGCGCGTAACCTTTGCCCTTCTGGGTGACGACATGCACCAAGAACGGACCATTCTTCGCATCGCGAACGTTTTTGAGGACCGGGAGCAAATGATCGATGTTATGACCATCGATCGGTCCGACGTAAAAGAAGCCCAATTCGTCGAACAGCGTACCGCCGGTCACCAGACCGCGCGCGTATTCCTCAATGGCGAACGCACGCTTTTGCAACATTCTGCTCGGGAGGACGCGTTGCGCGGCGCGGCGGAAAAATTTGCGCACGCTGTGATAGGCGCGGCCCGAGACCAGGCGGGCGAGATAAGCTGAAAGCGCTCCGACCGGAGGCGCGATCGACATGTCATTGTCATTGAGGATGACGATAAGCCGGGAATTAAGCGCTCCAGCATTGTTCATGGCCTCGTAGGCCATTCCCGCAGACATGGCGCCGTCGCCGATCACCGCGATGACATTGTTCTGCTTTCCTTCGAGGTCTCGCGCCACCGCCATGCCAAGCCCGGCCGAGATCGATGTCGAAGAGTGCGCGGCGCCGAAAGGATCGTATTCGCTTTCGGCGCGCTTGGTGAAACCGGACAGGCCACCGCCCTGGCGCAGCGTACGTATCCGATCGCGCCGGCCCGTCAGAATCTTGTGCGGATAGGCCTGGTGACCGACGTCCCAAATAAGGCGGTCGGCTGGCGTGTCGAATACGTAGTGCAAAGCGACGGTCAGCTCGATCACGCCAAGTCCGGCGCCGAGGTGGCCGCCGGTCACCGCCACGGCATCGACCGTTTCCTGCCGCAACTCGTCCGCAAGCTGGCGCAGTTGGCCCTCTTCAAGCTTGCGGAGGTCGCTCGGAATTTTGACGAGATCGAGCAGCGGTGTCTTGGACGGAACGGTCACGCGAATGCTCCTTTACTAGCCTTATTGACTGCTACCAGCCTGATGGCTGCATCAGCCTAAACGGTAACTTATGAGGGCCGGCCCCAGAGATCCCGCAATAGCGCAAAACCCTCGATGTTTACACCATTTCGGAGTGGCGTACCATTCCTGCAAACGCCGTTAAGGACGCATTCGTTCAGGGGAACCGGCCGGGGCCTCCCATGTTGTGTCCCAGCCCCTTATGTTGGGCGCTGGCGGCGGGTTTTGCTATGCCCCGGGAGCCACAGGGGCAATTTTTCGGCGTCCGTGTGTTCCGGCAGTTAACCTCCATGGAATGCGGGCCAATTGGGAGTTGATGCCGGGTGGCTCTCGAGATTTACCGGAAAAAGCGCCGTTTTGCCGTGACGCCAGAGCCGCGCGGCCACAAAGCCGTGACCGGGGGGCATCAATATGTTATCCAGAAGCACGCGGCTCGGCGTCTTCACTATGATTTGCGGCTCGAACTCGACGGCGTGATGAAAAGCTGGGCCGTTGCCCGCGGGCCAAGTCTCGATCCCAATCAAAAGCGCCTCGCGGTCCACGTCGAGGACCATCCCATCGAATACAACTCGTTCGAGGGCAGCATACCCGAGGGCGAGTATGGCGGCGGAACCGTCATGGTTTGGGACCGTGGCACTTGGACGCCGGACGGCGATCCGCATAAAGCCTACGCCAAAGGCCATCTTGTCTTTGATCTTGAGGGCGAAAAATTGCACGGGCGCTGGCATCTCGTGCGCATGCGCGGGCGAGACAGCGACCGCCACGAAAATTGGCTGCTGATCAAGGCTCGGGACGATGAAGCACGCGGACCGCGCGATCCGGACATTTTGCAGCAAGAGTCACGATCGGCCGTAACTGGCCGGTCGATTGAAGAGATTGCGGCGGGAAAAGGCGGGAAAAAACGCGTTTGGCACTCTAATCGCGTGGCTAAAACCGAGCCAAACTCGCACCGCACTTTTAAGGACAAAATCGGAAAAATCGCGGCCAGGTCGCCATCTCGCGCACGAGCAAAGACAAATCGCGGTCCGACGGGCGCAAACCGGAAAAAAGAACCAAAGAAGCGAAGATCGGCATTGCCGGACTTTGTATCACTTAGTCTTGCCACACTTTACGATCAGGCGCCGGCCGGGGCCGAATGGCTGCATGAAATTAAATACGACGGCTATCGCATGGAGGCGCGGCTCGAAAACGGAGACGTGCAATTGCTGACGCGGAAGCGTCAGGATTGGACGCATCGCTTCGAGCCGGTCGCCGAGGCCGTCAGCCGCCTCCCGGCCGCCGCTGCTCTCCTCGACGGCGAAATTGTTGTCGAAAATGCTCGCGGCATCAGCGATTTCTCGCTGCTGCAAACTGATCTGAAGGATGGGCGAACCGATCGTTTTATCTATTACGTTTTTGATCTCTTGCACCTCGATGGCCGTGATTTGCTCAACGAGCCCCTGCTTGCGCGCAAGGCCGCATTAGCCGGCTTGGCGAAAGCCGACGGCCAAAATGGGGTTATCCGCTACGCCGAGAACTTCGAGGAGGCCGGGCCCGTTATCCTTCGCCACGCCTGCGAGATGGGACTTGAGGGCATCCTCTCGAAGCGCCGCGACGCGGCCTACCGGCCTGGCCGATCAGACAATTTCGTTAAGACAAAATGCCGTGGCGGTCAGGAGGTGATTGTTGTCGGTTATTCGCCGTCGACTGTGGTCCCAAACGCCATTGGCGCCCTGACAATCGCCCTGCATCAGGATGGCGAACTCCGCTACGCCGGTCGCGCCGGTACCGGCTATAGTCATAAGATTGCACGCGAGCTTTTCCAGAAGCTGCAGCCATTGAGTACCGCAAAGCGGCCGATCGAACTGCCGGCGGACGAGCGACGCAAGGACGTAGTCTGGGTGAAGCCGCAGCTTGTGATCGAGGTCCAATCGGCGGGCATGACTCATGGCGGAGTGCTTCGGCAGGCGGCGTTCAAGGGAATTCGTGAAGATAAATCAGCTAGCGAAATTGTGCGGGAGATTTCCGCCGCGAAACCGTCGGCTTCAGCCATGACACAAAATAAGGTGCCAGTTAAATCGGCGAGCAGGCGTGTGCAGCAAAATAGACCTACGGCCAGCGGGCGCGATCGCGGCGGGCTCGCTCTTCATCTGACCCACCCCGACCGCGTCTATTGGCCGGACGTCGGCGTCACGAAAGCCGACCTCGCCGCATATTACGTCGCGGTCTGGGACTGGATGAGGCCGCACATTCTCGGCCGCGCTCTTTCACTCGTTCGCGCTCCGGAGGGTGTCGGCAGTGAGACCTTCTTTCAGAAACATATTGCGTCAAACGTAAAATCCTCGCCGCTTCGCCGCGCCGTTCCGGGCAAGGATCACGATGTGATCGCCGTGGAGACGGTGGAGGATTTGGTGGCGCTGGTGCAATCAGGCGCGCTGGAAATTCATGTACGCGGTTCGCGGCTTGACAGTTTGGAAACGTGCGACCGGATCGTCTTCGATCTCGATCCGGGCGAGGG
>DATNNI010000305.1:0-3611 GCA_035601915.1 Xanthobacteraceae bacterium | reverse complement strand
TCGGAGCATCCCACCTCGACACTCTTGTCGCGGTCTGTCGCGAGTGCATGGGCGGTGAGCGCGATGATTGGAATATTTGCGGTTTTCGGGTTGGCCTTGATCCGTCGAGTGGCCTCCCACCCGTCCATCGCCCCTAGAGCGACATCCATCAAAATCAGATCCGGAACTTCCGTAGCCGCCATGGTAACGCCGCTGGGGCCGTCGGCGGCGCCGCGCACCAGAAAGCCGCGCCGCTCGAGCCGCCGCGTCAGCATATCGCGATTGGCGTCGCTATCTTCGACCAACAAAATCTTGGTCGACAGGCCTGAACTCGGCACGGCGGAAATGTCGGTCACAAACGCCCCCAAAAGACCGTTCCTTGAATTTGCAACGGAACGTACATCGCTCTACCTAAAAGCGAGCTAAGTTTTATTGTGAAAATAGCGTTGCGCCGCTCGTGGTTATTTAAGGATGACGATCGTTAACTGCGGCCGCGATCAAGGTTTAAGAGCTGCAAACGTCGGCTCTTGGTGACGCTTAATTCCTCAACGATTACGCCTGCCCGCCGTGACCTCGCGATCGGCATAAGTCCGCGTTAACTCGGACGATTTATATAAGCGCCGATTGCTTGGGGAATTTCGTCGTCAATCCGCGGGCCGATTGATCCAAACGCGCGGCGGGTCAGTTGGATCAGTTAAACAAGAGACATAGGCAAATGGACAGTAAGCCAAGGCTCCTGATCGTCGACGACATCGCGGATAACCGGGCCGTACTGGCCCGGCGGTTGGGACGCCAGGGATTTCTTATCGTCGAAGCCGAATCCGGCGAGCATGCGCTGGATTTGATCGACGGCAGTCATTTCGATCTTATTCTGCTCGACGTCATGATGCCGGGTTTGGATGGCGTCGAAGTGCTCAAACGCATACGGGCGCGACACGCTCCCATGCAGCTCCCGGTCATCATGGTCACCGCCAAAGCAGACGGCTCGGACGTGGCCGAGTCCCTCGAAGCCGGCGCCAACGACTACATTACCAAGCCTGTCGATTTCATCGCGGCGCTAGCGCGCATCAAGACGCAGCTGGAGCGAAAAAAGGCGAAGGATGAGCTTGATCAGGCCAACAACGCGCTACAGGCGCTCAATGGCTCCCTCGAGCAGCGCATCGCCGAGCGAATGGCCGAGTTGGTAGAGACCAACGAAGCCTTGAAGAAAGAAATCGCCGAGCGCGAGCGCTCACAGGCCGAGATTCATTATCTCGCTCACCATGACAGTCTCACCGGCCTTGCCAACCGCGTCCTGCTCCGCCAGCACCTCGAGCGGGTATTGGCGCAGCCGACCTACGCCGACGTCGCGGTACTGTTCGTCGACCTCGACGGCTTCAAGAGCATCAACGACACGCTCGGCCATTCGACCGGCGACGGTTTGCTGAAATGCGTCGCCAATCGATTGATCGAGAGCGTTCGCGACAGCGACCGCGTTGCACGCCTTGGCGGCGACGAATTCGCGATCATACAGTTGGAAGCCGACCAGCCCAAAGGCGCGGCCATGCTCGCGAACCGGCTGATCGAGTTAATCGGCCGTCCCTACCAGGTTGACGGCAACCAGCTCAATATCGGCGCCAGCGTCGGCATTGCCGTTGCGTCCGAAGGCGACAACAAGCCCGAAGATCTGCTCAAGCGCGCCGATCTTGCCATGTACACTGCGAAAGCCGAAGGGCGCGGCACTTATCGATTCTTCGAAGCGCAAATGGATGAAAGCGCCCAGGCCCGCCGCGACATGGAATCGCTCTTGCGGACCGCCGATATTGAGAGCGCTTTTGAGGTTTATTACCAGCCGCTGATCGATGTTACGGAAAAACGGGTGATCTGCCTGGAAGCGCTGCTGCGTTGGCGGCATCCGGACAAAGGCTTTATCTCTCCCGCGCAATTTATTCCGCTAGCGGAAGAAATCGGTTTGATCGTTACGCTTGGCGAGTGGGTGCTTCGTCGTGCCTGTATGGAAGCCACAAAATGGCCGGACGAAGTGAAAGTCGCAGTCAATCTTTCCCCGGTTCAATTCAAATATAGCGGCCTGCCGCGGGCCGTGGAGGAAGCGCTCGCCGAATCCGGCCTGCCGGCGCGGCGGCTCGAACTCGAAATCACCGAGTCCGTGCTTCTCGAGAGGACCGAAACCAGCCTCGCGATATTGCACGAGTTGCGTGAACTCGGCGTCGCAATTTCAATGGACGATTTCGGCACCGGATATTCAAGCTTGAGTTATCTGCGCAGCTTCCGGTTCGACAAAGTGAAAATCGACCGGGCATTCGTCGGCGACATCACAAACGGCTTCGACAGCTTGAAGATCGTCCGCGCAATCAATGACCTCGGGCGCAGCTTCGGCATGACCACCGTCGCCGAAGGAGTCGAGACCATAGAGCAATTGCGCTGCCTGGAAGACGAAGGTTGCGCTCAGGTCCAGGGTTACCTGATCAGCCCGCCGCGGCCAGCTTCGGAGATTCCCGCGATCATCCGCAAATTCGGCGCCGACGCCGACGCCGCTGCCGCGGCCGAACAAGCTTCCGCGCCTGCCGAGGCCGAAGATTCTTCGGTCGCTGCCTGAACTTAAGTCAGCGGGCGGCTCTCGTCGCCCAGCCGTCAGACGGCTCGCTAGTGCAGGATCTGCTTGAGGAACGCGCGCGCCCGCTCGTGCTGCGGGTACTGGAAAAAAGCCTCCGGGTTGGCGCTCTCCAGGATTTGCCCTTCATCCATAAAAAGCACCCGGTTGGCCACCTGGCGTGCAAACCCCATCTCGTGGGAAACGACAAGCATCGTTATCCCATCATCGGCCAGCTCGATCATGGTATCGAGCACCTCTTTGACCATTTCCGGATCGAGCGCTGAGGTCGGTTCGTCGAACAGCATGATATTGGGGTTCATGCACAGCGCTCGCGCAATCGCTACCCGTTGCTGCTGGCCGCCTGATAGGCGCGCCGGATACTTGTCGGCCTGTTCGGGTATTCTGACGCGGTCGAGATAACTTCGCGCCAGCGCCTCCGCTTCGCGTCTCGGCATTCGCCTCACCCAGATCGGCGCCAGCGTGCAGTTTTCGAGCACGGTGAGATGCGGAAACAAATTAAATTGCTGAAACACCATCCCGACATCGCGCCGTACCGCCAGTATCCGCTTTCGGTCTTCGGTCAGCTCTACCCCGTCAACAACGATACTGCCGCGCTGCCAGTCCTCGAGCCGATTGACGCAGCGTAACAGCGTCGACTTGCCGCTGCCCGACGGCCCGCAGATGACGATGCGCTCGCCACGCCGCACGGTCAGATCGATATCGCGCAGAACATGGAATTCGCCATACCACTTGTTGAGACCCGCGATCTCGATGGCCGCCTGGTTTTCGGGCGTTTTGTGTTCCGGTGCTTGCATCAGGGCCTCTTCACGGCGCCCCGCGAACGAGCTAAACGGCGCTCCACTCCATAGGCGTAACGGGACATGCCATAGCAGCAAACGAAATAAAATGCGGCGGCGAAGGCGTAGCCCGTGATCGTGGTATTCGGCGCGGCCCACCGGGGATCGCCTCGCGCCGTTTCGACCGTGCCGAGAAAATCGAAAATACCGACGACAAAAACCAGCGTCGTGTCCTTGAACAG
>DATNNI010000304.1:0-17069 GCA_035601915.1 Xanthobacteraceae bacterium | reverse complement strand
CGCTTCCGCTCGCCGCACGGCTTCGCCCAATTGAGCGAGCACGTTACCCGCATCATTTCCGAACCGGACACGGCGCGGCAGAAAGAACTCGTTCGCTCGGAAGACAGCTTCAATCTCTGGCAGAGCATCCTGCGCGGTGCGGGCGTCATTACCGGCTGCCGCCGCTGCGCCGATGTGTGTCCGGTTGGCGCCGACTACGCGGCGATGCTGAGCGACGCGCTCGACGACATTCCGGAGAATACCCCGGCGAAGGAGGCGCGCGCCGCCGAGATGGACGCGCAGGAGAAGGCCGGATCGCTGCCGGAAACCTACGCCGGCCAGAGTCGGTGGGTCGGCGCTTTGCCGCCACGCGGCTCCTGATCCGATGACGCCGCTCGCCGAATTACCGAAGAGCCGGATCGAGATCGAGGGCGTCCAGTCCGCGCGCAGGAAGCGCGCGGTCGAACAAGCGCGCCGCGCGCCGTTCTATAAAGGCAGGCTCGATGGCGTGAAGCTCGATCGCCTTGACGATCCGGATGAGTGGCGAAAGCTTCCGATCCTCGACAAGGAGATGCTGCGCCGGCTTCAAGACCGCGAATTTTACGAAGGCTTTTGCCTCACGCCCGATGACGGCATTGCCGAATACTGGCGCTCCGGCGGCTCGACCGGCACGCCGCTGTTCTATCCGCGCAGCTATGACGACATCGAAGCGGCGATGATCGGCTTCGCGCGCGTCTACGATTGCGCGCGGTGCCGGCAAGGCAGCAGCGCCCACGTGTCGTTCCCGCTCGGCATACACCCGGTCGGCCAGATGCTGGCGCGTGCGGCAGGTTCGCGCGGCATCGCCGTGAATTGGGCCGGCTCAGGCGCCACCACGCCATCGGCGATGCAGCTCGGACTGATCGACCGACTCAAGCCGACCATCTGGATGGGGATGAGCAGCTACGGCCTCCACCTCGCTAATCTCGCCGAAGCGCGCGGGCTCGACTTGTCGGCGGGTTCGATCGATACCGTGCTGTGCTCGGCCGAGCCGCTTTCGGACGCCAAGCGCGAGAAGCTGTCGCGGCAATGGGGTGCGCGTGTGCGCGATACGTTCGGCATGACCGAGGCCGGCATGATGGGCGCGGAGGACCGTAACGGTGGCGGCTTCCGCATCTGGACCGACCTGTTCCTGATTGAAGTGGTCGATCCGGACACGCACGCGCCCGTGGCGGAGGGCGCGGTCGGCGCGCTCGTAGTCACGCCGCTCTGGACCAACAATGTCACGCCGTTCCTGCGCTGGAGCTCGGGCGATCTCGTGACCTGGCATCGCGGCGACGACGATTCCGGCCCGTTCGCGGTCTTTCCGCTGGTCAAGCACGCTCATCGCACCTCGGGATTTTTCAAGATCCGCGGCGTCAACATCAATCACGCGGACTTCGAAGATTTTGTATTCCGCAATTTCGAGATCGGCGACTTCAAGGCGGAGCTCGTTACCGAGCGCGACGTCAAGACCATGCTGGTGTCGGTCGAGGTTCGCCGCGGCATCGATCCGGCGGCGGCCGCCGAACGCCTGAAGACCGGGGTGCGCGACCAGTTCGGGCTCACGCCGCAGATCGCGGTGCTCGCGACTGGCAGCCTCGCGCGCGAATTCGAGGGCAGCGTGAAGATGGCGCGGTTTTCAGATCGGCGGAGTTAAGGAGTCGGCAGGAAGTAACCCCGAGACGTCCCGCGAGACCACTTTGCGGCCACGGCTTCCTTGAAAAGTTTGACCATGCCGCGGGCGTTATCGGTCCAACGCAATGCGAGGGCATCTTAGTCCGTCCGCGCGGGCCATGCATTGCGGAAACGCTCATGCGCTCGTGGCTAGCACGCGATCGACCTCCGCAAGCAAACTTAGCTTTTCGGCGGCTGGCATCAGGGAAGCCTCGATGCCGTTACGGACCAAAGCCACGATCTCCTGGCGCGTGAGCGACAGCGCGCCGGTGACGGCGCGGAAATTGTCGCCGACGTAGCCGCCGAAATAGGCCGGATCGTCGGAATTGACGGTCACCACTAGCCCCTTATCCATCATCCGCCGTAGCGGGTGGTGGATCAGCTCGTCGACGACGCGAAGCCGCAGGTTGGATAACGGGCAGACGGTCAGCGCCATGCGCTCGCCGGCGAGCCGCGCCACCAAGCTATCGTCTTCGAGCGAACGATTGCCGTGGTCGATGCGCTTGACGCCGAGCAGGTCGAGGGCCTCCCAGACGTAGCTCGGCGGCCCTTCTTCACCGGCATGCGCGGTCAAAAACAACCCGGCGTCGCGGGCGCGGCGGAAAACCCGCTTGAATTTGCTCGGCGGGTGACCGGTCTCGGACGAGTCGAGGCCGACGCCGGCGATTTGATCGCGAAAGCCGAGCGCGGCGTCCAAGGTCTTTTCCGCGTCGGCCTCGTCGAGGTGGCGCAGGAAGCACATGATGAGGCTCGCATCGACGCCGAGCTCTCGCCGGGCGTCGGCAATGGCGCGGTGAAGCCCGCCGATCACGGTTGCAAACGGCACGCCGCGCGCGGTGTGGCCTTGCGGATCGAAGAACATCTCGACATGGCGGACGTTATCGGCCCGCGCGCGCTTAAGGTACGCCCAGGCGAGGTCGTAAAAATCCTGCTCGGTCACGAGCACCGACATGCCCCGGTAATAGACGTCAAGAAAATCTTGCAGGTTGCCGAACTGATAGGCCCGGCGGACGGCCTCGACCGAGTCGTAGGGAAGCTTCACGTTGTTGCGCTTGGCCAGCGCAAACATCAATTCCGGCTCAAGGCTGCCTTCGATGTGAATGTGCAGCTCGCATTTGGGCAGGCGTTTGATCAGCGTTTCAATCTCGGGCATCGTGTCGTCTGTCCGCCGCCGAAAGCGCGGCCGTTACCGGGCGTCGTCGAGGCCTAGCAAACCCATTTGCCGCGGGGAAGCCGGGCGGCCAAACCGAAGATGTGCGGGGGGAGGATTATGGGCGCGGATGCAGGCAAAGCCGCTGACATGCTGATGCACGAACACGCGGGCGGAGCGACGTTCCGCCCCTTCGCCGCTGACTGGGGAATCGTCACCGCCGAAGATGCCTATGCGGTGCAGCGCGAATATATCCGCCTGCTCACGCAATCGCATGGCACAAAAGCCGCCGGCTATAAGATCGGACTCACCACCCCGCGCATGCAGGCGATGTGCGGCATCGGCAGCCCGGTGGCGGGCATCATTCTCCTGGATCGCGTGCACGCCTCAGGCGCGCGCATCGACGCTTCCGCCTACGGCCGCGTCGGCCTGGAATTCGAAATCGCCGTGCGATTGAACCGGGACCTTGTGCCCGCGGGAGGGGTTCCTACCATCGCCGACGTGGCCGCGGCCGTGGATGGCGTTTGCCCGGCGATCGAGATCATCGATGACCGCGGCGCCGATTATCGCCAGCTCGACGCGTTCTCGCTGATCGCAGACAACGCCTGGAACGGCGGCATTGTGCTCGGCGACTTCACGCCGTCCTTTCCCGACCTCGCCGCGATCGAGGCCGTCGTGTCTGTTGACAGCGAAATCATTGATCGCGGTTTCGGGCGTGACGTGCTCGGTCATCCGTTTCATTCGGTAGCGTGGCTGGCAACGCATCTGGCCGCGCAAGGCTCCCAGTTGCGCGGCGGCGACATTGTCATGACTGGAAGCTTGGTCACCACCAAATTTCCCGACCGCTCCACGCACTACTATTACGAACTGACCGGCTGCGGCGCGGTTGAGCTTTCAGTCAACGTGTAAGCGGCCAGTGGAGCGGATTTGACATTCGCTACCCACCATGCCGCAACCTCGTGAAGCGAATGTCAAATCCAAAGCTCCACTAGAACTAATATTTGCTAGTGGTCCTTTGATTCTAACATTCGCCTGATAGCCTGCCGAAATGGGATGCGAATGTTAGAATCGGACCACTAGTGCGGGAGCGAATGTGGACCTCGGCCTGAACAACAAAACGGCGGTCGTCACCGGCGCCTCGCGCGGTCTCGGCAAGGCCGTTGCGGCCGCACTCGCAGCGGAGGGTGCCAAAGTCGCCATCTGCGCCCGCGACGCCGCACGCCTCGAAGCCGCCGCGAGCGAGATCGGCGCTGTCGGCTTTGCCGCCGACCTTTCGCAACCCGGCGCGGGTGACGCGGTGTTGCGCGAGACGACCGATAAGCTAGGCGGTATCGACATCCTCGTGGTCAATACCGGCGGGCCACCGGCCGGCGGATTCGCCGCTATTTCCGACGACGCCTGGCGAAAAGCATTCGAGGGCTTGTGGATCAGCGCAGTCGATCTGATCCGGGGGGTGCTGCCGGGCATGCGGCAGCGGCGCTGGGGGCGGATCCTGATCGTGACTTCGATTTCGGCGAGCGAGCCGTTGCCGAATCTGATGATCTCGAACGCGCTCCGCCCCGGCTTGCATGGCCTCGTGAACGCGCTCAGCCGCGAGGTGGCGGCAGATGGCGTCACCGTCAATGCCCTCATGCCCGGTTACACGCTGACCGAGCGGATCCGCGAGATCGGCATCGACGAAAAGCAGGCGGCGGCGCAAATACCGGCCGGGCGCATGGGGCGGCCGGAAGAATTTGCCGCACTCGCGGCATTCCTCGCGTCCGAACAAGCCGGTTATATTTGCGGCCAGGCGATTGCCTGCGACGGCGGATTTTTGCGATCGATTTGATCGCGCTGCGATTCACGAGGAGGGCTGGGCATGAAAATCGCGTCTCTTGGCTGTCTCGGAATGTTTTTGGGCGCGATTGCCGGTGGCGTCATCGGCGTTGGCCTCGGCTTCTTATGGATCAACGTGTTTCACACCAGCGACTTCGAAGGCTATTCCGGCATGCTGGTATTTTACACCTTTATGCCCATCGGCATCATCCTCGGCGCCATGATCGGAGGCGTCGGCCTTGGTTTTGTCGGCAGCCGCGGCGATAGTGAAACGCGGCCGACCGGCGCGCCCTAAATGAGGCGACGGTCCCTAAGGCAACACGCAAAGGGAATAAAGGCGATGACTGACTTTGTGCTTGTTCAAGGCGCCTGGATCGGCGGCTGGTACTGGCGGCCGATCATGCAGGCGCTGCGCAAGCTGGGCCACGAGGCCTACGCCCCGACGCTGACGGGCTTAGGTGAGCGCATCCATCTCATGAACCCGAGCATCAATCTCGACACTCACATCGCCGATGTCGTCAACCTCATCGAATGGGAAGAGCTCTCGGACATTGTTCTGGTCGGCCATTCCTACGGCGGCATGGTGGTCACCGGCGTCGCCGACGCGTTGCCCGACCGGATCAGATCGCTGGTCTATCTCGACGCCTTTGTGCCGAAAAACGGAGAGGCGCTGGTGAATTTCCTGCCGGCGGGGAGCCCGCCGCCGGAAGTTGTCAACGGGTATTGCCTTGCGCCGCTTCCCGCCGCGTTCTTCGGCGCCACTGCCGAAGCCGCGGAGCTGGTCGATGCCAGCACCACGCCGATGCCGATCGCTTGCTTTACCCAGCCGCTTAAACTTTCCGGCGGCATCGATCGCGTGAAGGAGAAGACCTACATCTATTGCAATGTTCCGGCGCCGACGACGTTCACGCAGTTTTATGAAAAGCTCAAAGACGATCGGAACTGGAAGGTGCACACTCTGCCATGCACGCACATCGTTCAGATCGACATGCCGAATGAACTGACGAAGCTTCTGCTGCAGGCGGTCTAGAGCCTGTATTGATCAATGCGCACCGCCGATATCTCACGGCGTCAATATTTTAGGGCTTGAATGTTGAATTGGCGCTACGCCGGGTACAATCGTATCGGCACTTCGTCATAGCCGTGAGCGGCCATGTTGATCGCCGTATGCGGCTCGCCGGTAAGTTCGATACGGTCGACCTTTCGCGCCAGTGCGGCGAAGATGCATTCGCCCTCGAAGCGCGCCAGCGATGCACCGACGCAGGCGTGGATGCCATAGCCCATGCCGACATGACCGCTGAGCTTCCTGTTCAGGTCGTACCGATCGGCATTCTCCCAGCGGCGCGGATCACGACCTGCCGCCATCCACAGCATCATCATCCGCGCGCCCGCCGGCACGTGAAGTCCTTCGATCTCGACGTCGCGCGCCGTGATCCGCCCGCCAAAACGTGCCGGGCATTCGTAGCGCAAAATCTCTTCGAAGGCTTGACGCGACAGCGATGGGTCCTTCTTCAAGATGTCCCATTGCGCGGGAAATTCCGCGAAGGCGCGCAACAGGCTGCCGATCCCGAGAATTGTGGTGTCGGCGCCCGCAGCGTACATCGTTTTGACCAATAACTCGGCCTCGTCTTCCGTCACCGTTCCGCGATCCACGGCCTCGTACATGGCGGCGCCGAGACCGCCCGGTGCCAGCGTTTCGCGTTTGCAATTTGCCTCGACGTAGGCGATTGCGCCCGCGCCTCTTGCAATTCCGCGGCGAAAAATATCGTTCGGCGGGCCGAAGGTATTGAAGACCGCATCGCTGAAATGCAGCAGATGGTGGCGGCCTTCTTGCGGAAGCCCAATGGCGTCGGGAAAAGCCTGCAATACGTAGGCAGCCGCTACGTCGCGATGACCGTTCACATCGACGGCGCCGTGGGCGAGTAACCGATCGACCAAATCGTCGGCGGCTTTGACGAACAGGTCGCGCATGCGGTTCATCACCGCCGGCGCCAGCACTTTCTGAACCACCGTGCGCACGCGCGCGTGTTCGGGCGGGTCAAAATTCAAAAGAATTTCCGGCCGTATTGAGTTGGGGTCGTGGAATGGCCGCGACGTATTCGAATAGCTGCGCCAGTCCCCGGCTATGGTGTGGACCTGGTCATGGCGGCCGACCACCCAGATATCGTATTGCGGAAGATAGATCACCGGCGCCATCTCGCGCAGCGCGCCGTCGAAGTTTTGTGCGTCGCGAATGGCGTCTTCGGTAAACGGATCGAGATCGGAGATCGGCACTCCGCCGGGCGTCTTCTCCATTTCAGTCCCCATCTTTTCGGCAGATCATTCGGCAGATCATAATGCAAGGACTGAAGCTTTTGAATTTTCGCCTGCGGTCGTCTCGACCTTAGCTACCGCCAATCATCACATGAGAGTGCTGACGTAGTAGCTGTCCATGTATTCGCGCAACGCTTTAATCTTGCCGGCCTCGACCTCGATCATCCACGAATAAGAATTGTTATAGGGCTTGCCGCCCTTCAAGCGGCCGACGCCGCGGGTTTCCGCCGCCACCAACCGGCCTTTCGAAACCAAATTGACAATGGAGACTTTTGGATCGCCGTCTTCGAATATGCCTCGTACCGGCGCGAGGAACTCATCGATAATAGCCGTGCGTCCCTTTTTCTCTCCCGCGCCCGGAATGCCCGTGGCCATGACGGTCCAGGTCGCGTCCTCATGCAACATGGTGCGCACGCGTTCCAAGTCCCCGGTACTCAGCGTCTCGAAGAATGTGCGTACAAGTTTCTCATTGCCTTCTTCCAACTCTCCCACGGCCGATCTCCTCCGGCTTTTCGATTTTTTGCGACGCCATGAGAAAGAAAACGAGATTCAAAGCGCCGCCTTCCCGCCAATATAGGTTTGTTGCACAACGCGGTCGTCGCCCAATGTCGTCAGCACGAACAATTCATCTTCTAGGCTGCGCGCGACTTCCATACGGTGCGCCATGGCCGGCGTGGCACGCGCATCGAGCACCACGAGATCGGCGTAGGCGCCGGGTGCGATGGCGCCGATCTCGCCCGCGAGCTTGAGCGCCGCGGCATTGCCGCGGGTCATCAGATCGAAAGCTGAAAGCGCCGGCAGGTTCTGGCCCTGGAGCTGCATCACCTTATAAGCCTCGGCGGCGGTCCGCAGCATGGAATAAGACGTGCCGCCGCCGACGTCGGTCGCCAGCGCGATGCGCACGCCGGCGGCGCGAAGCCGCTCGTAGTTGAACAGGCCGGAGCCGATGAAGAGGTTCGAGGTCGGGCAAAACACCGCGACCGCTTGCACCTCCCGCATCAGCGCCACTTCCGCGTCGTCCATATGAATGCAATGTCCCATCAGCGAGCGCGGACCGAGCAGGCCGAAGCGATGATAGACGGCGGTGTAGCTCGCATCGTCGGGAAAGAGTTTTTTGATCGCCGCGATCTCGTTGAGGTTTTCATCGAGATGGGTTTGCAACAGTACCGTGGGAAATTCCTTCACCAGCCCGCCGAGTTCGGCAAGCTGCGCGTCGGTCGAGGTGATGGCGAAGCGCGGCGTCACCGCGTAACGCTGCCGTCCGGTGCCGTGCCAGCGCTTGATCAGATCGCGACTGTCGGCGATGGCGGAAGCCGCCGGCGCAAGTAGCCCGGGCGGCCCGTTGCGATCCATTACCGCATTGCCGGCGATCATCCCGGCGTTGCGCTTATGCGCGGCGGCAAACAGCGCATCGGCAGATAACGGGTGCGCGGTGCAATAGGCGCAGGCCGTGGTGGTGCCGTTGCGGAACAATTCGTCGAGGAAGAAGTCGGCGTTGCGCGCGGCGTGCTCGCGGTCGGCGAATTTTTGCTCCTCGACGAAGGTGTATTTCTCCAGCCATTCGAGCAGCTGCGCACCGTAGGAGGCGATGACCTGAGTCTGCGGATAATGAATGTGCGGATCGATGAATCCCGGCATGATCAAAGCGCCGGGATGATGCGCGACCGGCGCTCCGGCTGCCACGCGCGGCATCAAATCCGCCGCCGGTCCAGCCGCTTCGATACGGCCATCGCCGGCAATCAGGACGAGGCCATCGTCGATGTAGCGGTAACTTGCCGCGTCGCCTGCGCCGCTCGGCGCGCGCAGGAAACTTAACAGCCGGCCGCGGATGCCGCGTAACGGAGCGCCCGACATTTCCGCATTCATTGCGCCGGCGCGCCGGCGGCGAGCCACGACGCGAGTACGCGGCGCTCCTCGTTCGTCATCTCGGTGATATTGCCCGGCGGCATGAAATTCGAGCGCACCGCGACAATGTCGATCAGCGGCGCGTGGACGCGGATTTCGTCGTCGGAATCGAGTAGCACGCCCTTCGGCGCCGCCGGAATGCCGGCCCAGACCGGTTCGGCGGCATGACACATGCTGCATCGGGACAACACGATTTCGCTGACATCGGAGAATTTCGGCGCCGGCGGCAGTGCGCTCACCGCCGCCGTGCGCGGGCCCGCGGCTGACAGCCAGACAATCGCCGCGACGCCAACGGTTGCAACCGCCCAGGTCCACCACGGATCGCCCTTGCCGGCATGACGCGAATTGAAGAAATGCCGGATCACCGGGCCGATGGCGATGACGATGGCGACAATCAGCCAGTTAAAGCGTGTCGCAAAAAACAGCGGCCAGTGATTGCTCAGCATCAGAAAGACGACCGGCAGCGTCAGATAATTGTTGTGCACCGAACGCTGCTTGCCGAGTTCGCCCCAGCGCGGATCGGGCTCTTTGCCCGCGATCATCGCCGCGACCGTCTTCTTCTGGTAGGGAATAATGATGATAAAAACGTTGGCGACCATAATGGTGCCGATGATGGCGCCGATCTGGTTGAAGGCGCCGCGGCCGCTGAAGACGTGAGTGAAGCCGTAGGTCAGCGCCACGAGAAAGACGTAACCGACAAGCGCCAGCGCCACCTCGTGCTTGCCGAGCGGTGAGCGGCAGAGGCCTTCGTAGATCAGCCAAGCCGCGACCAACGTAGCAAACGCGATGCCGGCGGCCTGTACTACCGTCATGTCGAGCACCGACTTGTCGATCAGAAACAAATCGGCGCCGAGATAATAGACCAGCACCAGGAGCGCGAAGCCGGACAGCCACGTGGTGTAAGCTTCCCATTTGAACCAGGTCAGGTGATCCGGCATTTGCGCGGGCGCCACCACGTACTTGATCATGTGGTAGAAGCCGCCGCCGTGGACCTGCCACTCGTCGCCTTTCACGCCGGCGGGCAATCCGGGCCGCGCCTTTAGCGAAAGATCGAGGTGGATGAAATAAAACGAGCTGCCGATCCACGCGATCCCGGCAATGACATGAAGCCAGCGGAGGATAGCACTTGCGGATTCGGCGAGTATCACGTCCACGAGCTTCCGCTCCTCTCTTTGAAGTCGCCGGCAAAACACAATGGCAGAACGGCATTTGGTTGCGCAAGCTTGCCGGGCCGGCAAATCAGGCGCGGTTTTCTCCGTTTGCCGCCTTTTGCTGGCGGCGAATTTGTCGGATGATGGTCCCTGAGAGGCGCGGCAACGCGTTCCCGTATCTGGAACGATCCTTGCAAGTAACACCGCGAGAAAGCTAGTAAAACCCGGTTATGTGCATCGCGCCCCATGCTTGACCCGTCGCCTTCAGCCGATCCGCTGCGCTCGGCGCCGTTGTTGAGCGCCGTTTCCATCAGCAAGCTCTATGGCGATTTTCTCGCCAACGACGGCATCGACATCGACCTGTTCCCGGCCGAGATCCATGCGCTCCTGGGCGAAAACGGCGCCGGCAAATCGACGCTCGTGAAAGTCATGTACGGCCTAATCCAGCCGAGCGGCGGCGAGCTGCGCTGGATGGGACAGAAAGTCGTCTTGGCCGGTCCCTCGGAAGCGCGCCATCTCGGCATCGGCATGGTGTTTCAGCATTTCACGCTGTTTGAAAATCTCAACGTTGCCGAGAATGTCGCTTTGGGGCTGCCGCCGACGGAATCTTTGAGCGCCATCTCCGAGCGGCTTGAGGAAACTGCGCGGGTTTATGGGCTGCCGCTCGATCCGAAGCGCGAGGTCTGGCGACTTTCGGTCGGCGAGCGCCAGCGCATCGAAATCGTGCGCGCACTCATACAGAACCCAAAACTTCTCATCCTCGATGAGCCGACATCGGTACTGACCCCGCAAGAGGCCGACCTGCTCTTCGTCGTGCTGGACCGCCTAAAGGCCGAAGGCCGCGCCATCCTCTACATCAGCCACAAACTCGAGGAGGTGAAGCGGCTTTGCGACACCGCAACCATTTTGCGCGGAGGCAAAAAGGTGGCGACGTGTAATCCGCACCAGGAAACCGCCGCCTCGCTGGCGCGCATGATGGTCGGCGGCGAGATCGGCGAAGTCAAAGCAGCGTCGGGACGCGGCGCGCTGGCGCCCCGGCTGGTGATTAAACAACTCTCGCTGGAGCCGGATGATCCTCACGGCACGCGCCTGCAAGAGGTGTCGCTCGAAGTTCGTGGTGGCGAGATTCTCGGCATCGCCGGCGTTGCCGGCAACGGCCAAGACGAATTGTTCGCGGCGCTCTCAGGCGAGCGGCTCGCTCCCGGCGAGGGCGCGGTCGTGATCGAAGGCGAAGCCGCCGGTTTCCGCAACGTGACCGAACGGCGCCGCATGGGAGCGGCCTTCGTCCCTGAGGAGCGCCTTGGGCACGGCACCGCACCGCGCATGAAATTATCCGAGAACGCGCTGCTGACCGGGCACGCGGCAAGCAGCATGGTCAAGAAGGGATTCATCGACAAGCCGGCGACGCTCGCGTGTGTCGATCGCACGACGAAAAGTTTCGATGTCCGCAAGGCCAAACGCGATCCGGAGGCGGTCTCTCTGTCCGGAGGCAACTTGCAGAAATTCATTGTCGGCCGCGAAATCTTGCGCGAGCCCGGCGTTCTCGTCGTCAGTCAGCCGACCTGGGGGGTGGATGCCGGGGCCGCCGCCACTATTCGCCAGGCGCTGATCGATCTCGCCGCCCGCGGCAGCGCGGTCCTGGTGATCAGCCAGGATCTCGACGAGCTAGCGGAAATCGCCGACCGCATCGCCGTCATGTTCCACGGCCGGCTGTCGCCGCCGCTCGCCGCCGCCGAAGCGACGCGGGAGAAACTTGGATTGCTGATGGGCGGCGCCCGTCCCGAGCAAGAGGTCAAGCATGCAGTTGGTGCTTGAAAAGCGCGCCGAACGCTCGGCGGTCATTGCGGTCGCTTCGCCGCTCATTGCGGTGGCGCTGGCGGTGATCACCTTTGCGATCCTGTTCGCGATCATGGGCAAGGATCCAATCCGAGCGCTCTACGTCTATTTCATCGAGCCCCTGACCGACAGCTTCACGCTGCAGGAGATGGTCGTCAAAGCGACGCCGCTGGTGATGATCGCCGTCGGGCTCGCGCTCTGTTACATCGCCAATATCTGGAATATCGGCGCCGAAGGCCAATTCATTGTCGGGGCGGTGTGCGGAAGCTGGCTTGCGGTGCGCACCAACGGCACCGACGCCGGATTTTGGCTGCTGCCGGCGATGCTCATCATGGGCGCGGTTGGCGGCGCGCTCTACGGTCTTATCCCGGCGATCTGCCGGGTTTATTTCGGCGCCAGCGAAATCCTCACCAGCCTGATGCTGGTCTATGTCGCCAATCTCGGCCTCGACTACATGGTGCGCGGCCCTTGGCGCGATCCGCAGGGAATGAACTTTCCCACCACGGCGGCCTTCGATCCGGCGGCGAGCATTGGGACGCTGTTCGAGGGGACCGGCCGTATGCATGCCGGCTCGATCATCGCGCTGGTCGTGGTGATGCTGGTGACGGTTCTGCTCGGGCGCATGATCATGGGATTTCAAATAAGGCTGGTCGGCGCTGCGCCGCGGGCGGCGCGATTTTCCGGTTTCAACGCCAACCGGCTGGTGCTGTTCACCTTCGCGATTTCTGGTGGGCTCGCGGGCCTTGCCGGCATCATCGAAGTGGCCGGACCGATCGGCCACCTCGATCCCGGCGTGCCCTCCGGTTATGGCTTCACCGCGATCATTGTCGCCTTTCTCGGCCGGCTTAATCCGGTCGGCATTCTGGTCGCGGGGCTGTTTCTCGCGCTGACCTATATCGGCGGCGAAGGCGCGCAAATCTCGCTCAAGGTTCCGCTCGATCTAACCAAGGTCTTTCAGGGCATCCTGTTGTTCTACGTGCTCGCTTGCGATTCACTGATCGTCTATCGAGTCCGCGTGTTGCGAACCGTGCGCAAGACGGTACCCGTCCATGCTTGAAGCGCTCGACAACGTCTTCAACCTGATTTTCTCGGTCAACTTTATTTTGACCGTCATCACCGCTTCGACGCCGCTTTTGTTGGCGTCGTCCGGCGAACTCATTGTCGAGCGCTCCGGCGTACTCAATCTCGGCGTCGAGGGGATGATGATCGTCGGCGCGGCCTGCGGCTTCGCCGGCGCCTGGATATCCGGCTCGATCGCCGTCGGCGCGCTGTGCGGCATCCTCGCCGGCGCGGCGCTGGCGGCGGTTTTCGGCATCCTCACGCTCGGGCTGGCGGTCAATCAGGTCGCGACCGGCCTGGCGCTGACTATTTTCGGCATCGGCCTTTCGGGACTGATCGGAGCAAGTTTTGTCGGCGAGAAGATCGTGCCTGCGCCGCATCTCGACCTGCCTGTGCTGACAGGTCTTCCCGTTGTCGGCCGCATTCTGTTTGGCGAGGACCCGTTCGTTTATATTTCCGTCGCGCTGATCGTCGCCATTTGGCTGTTCCTGTATCGGACCCGCCGCGGTCTCGAACTGCGCGCCATCGGCGACAATCACGCCTCCGCGCACGCCCTCGGCTATCCGGTTTTAAGGATGCGCATGCTGGCGGTATTGTTCGGCGGCGCCTGCGCCGGGCTCGCCGGCGCCTATCTGCCGCTTGCCTATACGCCGTTCTTCATTCCGGGCATGACTTCGGGCCGGGGCTGGATCGCGTTGGCGCTGGTGGTGTTCGCGTCCTGGCGGCCCGGCCGCTTGGTGATCGGCGCCTACCTGTTCGGCGCGGTCAGCATTCTCGGACTTGCCTTGCAACCGCTACACCTCGGTATCCCCCAGCAAGTGATGAATGCGTTGCCCTATCTTGCCACGGTCGTCGTTCTCGTGTTGATTTCCCGTACGCGCGGCACTGCCGGGTCCGCCGCGCCGGCGTCGCTTGGTGTTGTTTTCGTACCGGACCGTTGAACTGTCCTGCGGGCACGTTGCGGGCGCTTAGCACGTGGGGGGTCTCTCGAGTGGGGATTGTGAACTTACGCCCGTCTTTCCAACCCGGAGTAAAGTCATGAAGAAATGGAACGTCGCTGCCATGGCCGCGGTCGTTACGATCGCTGCCGGAACGTTCGGCGCAACATACGCCGCCGACAAGCTGAAAGTCGGGTTCATTTACGTCGGCCCGATCGGCGACCTGGGCTGGAGTTATCAGCACGACCTCGGCCGCAAGGCGATGGAGAAGGCGCTCGGCGACAAGGTCGAGAGCACCTTTCTGGAAAACGTGCCTGAAGGCGCCGACGCCGAACGCTCGATCGAGCAGCTGGCGCGGGCCGGCAACAAGCTGATTTTCACCACTTCGTTCGGCTTTATGGACCCGACGCTGAAAGTTGCGAACAAATATCCGAACGTGTTCTTCGAACACGCCACCGGCTTCAAGCGTGCCAAGAATATGAGCACGTATGCCGCGCGCTTCTATGAGGGCCGCTATATCCAGGGCCAGATCGCGGCGAAGATGTCCAAGTCGGGAATCGTCGGCTACATCGTCTCGTTCCCGATCCCGGAGGTTATTTCCAACATCAACGCCACCATGCTCGGCGCGCAGTCGATCCGGCCGGACATGAAATTCAAGATCGTGTGGGTGAATTCCTGGTTCGATCCGGGCAAGGAAGCCGACGCCGCCAAGACGCTTATCGATCAGGGCGCCGATATCCTCACTCAGCACACCGACTCGCCGGCGGCGACGCAAATCGGTTCGCAGCGCGGCGTCTACACCTTCGCCGAATCGTCGGACATGATCAAATTCGGACCGAAGACCCAGTTGACCGGCGATACCGACTATTGGGGCGGCTATTACACTAAGCGCGCCCAGGACGCACTTGATGGCAAGTGGAAGTCGGAAGACACTTGGGGCGGGCTCGATTCCGGCATGGTGGTGATGGCGCCCTACACCAATATGCCGGACGACGTGAAGCAGATGGCGATGAAAACCGAAGCGGACATCAAGTCCGGCGCGCTGCATCCGTTCAAGTGCCCGATCACCGATCAGGATGGCAAGACGGTGGAGTGTAAGGGCGGCAGCCATCTCGACCCCGGCCAGATCTTGAGCATGAACTGGTACGTGAAGGGCATCGACGACAAGATTCCGGGCAAATAAGTCCGAAGCACGGTAACGGCGAGAATGCAGATGGCCGGGCATCCCCCGGCCGTCTTTCTGTTTTGTTACTTGCTTGACGGGGAAAAGCGATCGTTAGGCCCAAAAACCCATGGAATAACGTTTCCCGCTATACTCCCGCGAAGGCAAGTTGGGTAAACCCGACCGGTCATCTTTTTCATGGGAGGCGGATCAATTTATACGCTTGGCGTATAACTCTGATACGCGACGGCGGCCTAGTCTGCACACGCCTTGAACGCCATCTTCTTGCGGCCGGCCAGCCGGGCCGGCGGCTAAACGAAACCAAAAGAGTGCGCGATGACGACAGCTCTCATCACCGGAGCGACCAGCGGAATCGGGCGCGCGACGGCCGACAAACTGGCGCGGTCGGGCGTCCACGTCATTGTCGTGGGCCGGAATGCGGAGCGCGGCGCAAAGACGATTGCGAAATTCGCGCCGCCGGAGGGAAAGCCGATTTCATTTCGTCCGATCTTAGTGACGCGGCGAACGCACGCGCGGTTGCGCGCCGAGCGATTGAGCTAGGAGGCGGTCAAGTCGACATCCTGATCAACAACGCCGGCATTTTTCCGTTTGGCCCGACGCACGAGATGAGCGAGAAGTCATTCGACGAAGTGTACGCCCTCAATGTGAAGGCGCCGTACTTCCTTGTTGCCGAGCTTGCCCCGTTGATGGCGCAACGCGGCCACGGAGCTATCGTCAACGTCTCGACAATGGTCGCCGAATTTGGCGCGGCGGGCATGAGCCTCTATGGATCGAGCAAAGCCGCCATTAATCTGCTGACCAAAGCCTGGGCGGCCGAATATGGCCCCCAGGGTGTGCGGGTGAATGCGGTTAGTCCCGGCCCGACCCGCACCGAAGGAACGGCAGTAATGGGTGACGCCCTGCAACAGCTCGCGGCGCAAGCGCCGGCTGGACGTCCAGCCGCCCCCGAGGAGATTGCCGAGGCGATCATATTCCTGGCGACCGACCGCGCTAGCTTCATCCAGGGCGCGGTCCTGCCGGTAGATGGCGGCAGAACCGCCGTATAATTCCGTCGCTCCGAATCGGCGGCCGTTTTCTTCATC
This sequence comes from Xanthobacteraceae bacterium, assembly GCA_035601915.1. Lineage (GTDB taxonomy): Bacteria > Pseudomonadota > Alphaproteobacteria > Rhizobiales > Xanthobacteraceae > BOG-931. Next base: position 963 of record DATNNI010000304.1, on the reverse strand, counting down.
ACTTGTTCATTGTGCGATGCCGAACCGGGTCTGAACGGCGCTTTGGTGGTACCGGCTTTAATTTTTTCTTGAACCTCTTGTCCATAATGCCGGTGCGGCGGTCGGATTTTCGGCCGCCTGGCATTTCCGCCCGCTGATACTGCGGGGCACGGACAGAGAGGGCGCAACTGTGCTAAAAGAACTCAATCGCCTGACGCTGCCGGTCGCCATCTCGATCGCCTCCTTCGATGGGACGTATTTCATCGCGGCCGGCTTCTTCGAACTGACCCAGCGTGAAATGGTCCTCGGCCTTGTTGCCGGCGCGGTCAGTGGACTGGCGGTGCTGGCGGCGGTGCTTGTGCAGTCGGCAAGACATGCCGCGCCGCACGCCACCTCGTCCTCATAGAGCCCTCAGAAGCCGCGATTCACATGCTTTTCCCGCGAGCCGAGAAAATGTGGCAGCAGTTACGGGCGTTCGTGAACGACAAGTCCGGGGCTACCGCCATCGAATACGCGATCATTGCCTCCGGCCTTTCCATTGTGATTGTAGCCGCAGTCAACGGCATCGGCGCCAAGCTCAACACCACGTTTGGCTCGGTCTCGACCCAGTTGAAATAGCGAACGGGCCGCCGCGTAGGCGCGGGGTTTGATCGCCGTCCACGACGGCGTATCGCTGTTGCCTAATTTGCGCAATTTGATTTGGCGCGATCGCCACCACCAAAAAGCGGCATAGGCGAGGATGATCGTTCCGAACGGCTCCGGCACGGCGAACGCACCGAACAGCGCGAGTGCTGCCGGTGAGCTGAACCGTTCTTTCAGCGAAAGCCGCTCGATGAACGCCATTGACCGCCGTCCCGATAGACCTGGGGGCGGTCAGGTTAACGGTTTTTTTACCACGCGGCGCAGAGCGGCTAAACATGGTTAACGCAATCTGAACGGCGGCGTCGCAACCCGGCGTGTTCAGCGTCCGGCGTAGGCGTTGAG
>DATNNI010000303.1:0-4251 GCA_035601915.1 Xanthobacteraceae bacterium | reverse complement strand
GAAAATATTTTGCCGACCCGGCCGCGCGCCGATCTCATTCTCAAAAAGGGCGAAAGCCACGAGGTCGAGGAAGTCGCGCTGCGCAGATTGTGACGCCGCTCAGATTTCACGGTGCGCGGTCACCTCGCGCAGCCGTCGAGGCGTCCAGGTTACGCCGCGAGCGCAGCCGCCCCGGATGCAAGCGCCGCCGCCAGGCTCTCGCGGTCGAGCGGCTTGACCAAAAAACCATCCATGCCCGCCTCATAGCAGGCGTCGCGATCTTCGGCGAAGGCGTTGGCGGTGAGCGCGAGGATTGGCGTTCGCGCGGTGCCGGCTTCGGCTTCCAGCGCCCGTATCTGCCGGGTCGCTTCCAGGCCGTCGAGGCTCGGCATGTGCACATCCATCAGCACGCGATCGAACGGCGTGCCGGAGGCGTGCGCGGCGCGCCAGAATTCGATCGCCTCGATGCCGTTCGTCGCGACAATCGGCTGGTGGCCCATCTTGAGCAACAAAGCGCGCGCGAGCAGCGCATTTATTTCGTTATCTTCGGCGACCAGGATCGCGAGGCCGCCCGTGGACGGCGCCGTGCGCGGTGCCGACAGGGCTTCGGCGGCGGCAAGATCGAACGCATCATCGGCTGACATCCGTGCGGCCAGCGAAGCGGCGCGCACCGGCTTGATCAGATAGCCGCTGAAGCCCGCTTCTTTGAGGACGGCGAGCTCGCTGCGCATCGCCGGGGTGACCAAAACCAGCCGCCGGGGGATTGCGGCTGCGGCGCGCGCAAACACCGCGCAGGCCTGCGCTCCCAGCGCGTGGTCGATGAGCACGCTGGTCCACAATTGCTCAGGCAACAGCGTCGCGGCGACTTTCTCGTCGGGGACGATCTTGGTCCGCGCGCCCCAGCCGGCAAGTCTGCGCGCGATCAGCGACGCCTCGAGCGGGCCTGGAGCGACAATCAGCACGTTTTCGCTTGCCAAGTCGGGCACGGCGAAGGGCCGTTCCGCGGTATCGTCGGCACTTGGTAGCGGCAGATGGACGTGGAACGTCGCGCCAGCGTCGCCAGCGCTTTCGACCGCGATGGTGCCTCCCATGGCTTGCACGATCTTCCTGGAAATGGTGAGGCCAAGGCCGCTGCCGCCAAATCGCCGCGCCGGCCCGCTTTCGCCCTGCTCGAATTCGAGGAAAATGCGCGCTTGGTCGGCGGCCGAAATCCCGATGCCGGTATCGTGCACCGAAATCAACACTTCATCGGCCTGCTCGCCTGGCGTGGCGACGATCGACAAGCCGCCGTATTCGGTGAACTTGATGGCGTTGCCGGCGAGATTGAACAACACCTGGCGAAGCCGCGACGGATCGCCGATGACGCGCGCCGGCAAGCGCTCGTCGACATAGCCGCAAATCTCGAGCCCCTTGGCCTGGGCGCGGGGCCCGAGCAGTTCGACCACTTCCTCGATCATCGCTCCAAGTGGAAACGGCTCGGCTTCGAGCGCAAGCCGGCCGGCTTCAATCCTGGAAAAATCGAGGATCTCCTCGATCAGCGACAACAAGCTCGCGCCTGAGGCCTTCACCGCTTTCAGGTAAGTCGTTTGTTCCGCGGTCAGCTGCGTATCGGAAAGCAGTTGGGTCATGCCGAGGATGCCGTTCAATGGCGTTCGAATTTCGTGCGAGACCATAGCGAGAAAACCGGACTTGGCGCGGTTGGCCGCTTCGGCCTGGTCGCGCGCATCTGCCAACGCGTGCTCGGCACGAACGCGGTCGGTCACGTCGCGGCCGACGCTCTGCACTTCACTGCCGTTGCGGGTGCCGATTGTGACTTCACGCCAGGCGATCCAGCGCGCCTCGTCGCTGCTTGCGATTTTTTGGTCATACGCCCGGGTGCCGTCGGCGAGCATGGTGATTTCACCTTGCTCGAGGACCGGCAACGCAAAGCCGGACCCCGCGAGCTCTTCCCGTGTGCGGCCGGCGAGCCGGCAGAACGTATCGTTGGCGTAGGTAATTTTGCCGCCGCCGCCGCGCCGCACGATCACGTCGTCCTGCGCGTCCAAAAAGCTTTTGGCGCGCTCCTGGTCCTCGCTCATCTCCCAGTTGCGGTCGGACGCGTCATCGAGCCGGGTCTCGAGATCGCGCAAGTCCTGCTTCATTTGCCGGATGCGGGACACCATGATGCCCAAGGCCCCGCAGGCGCCGCCGAACAGCCACGCCACGCCGATCGCGAATAAGTGAGGGTCATAATGGGCCGCGCGCGACGTTGCGCCGACCAGGAAGCCGAAGCCGATGGCGAATGACATCGAGCCCAGCACGGCCGCGCGGACAACGAACAGCAGAACCCGGCGGGTAAAAATCGCGTGTTTTCCGAGCGTCGTGCGCAGGCGCATGGTCCCATTCCGCCTGGCACGCTCGGCCGCGGCACTGATTGTGCCCCGTTGGCGTCCTTGCTTGTGATGCTTAGTTTGGGCCTATGAATCTTGCGCATCCCTTGCACGCAAGCAGAACGGTTGGAGCTAGGGTTGATGCTTTGTTAACATTGCCGCCCGAAGGGAAGCCGCCGACGGACGGTGTGGCCGGAGAACAAGAATGGACAATGTCGTAAATGCAAAGCGCTCACGCGCGAAAGCGTCTGACGCGGCGGCGGAGGGGAAACCGAGCCGCGATGAGGCGGAAGCGGCGGTGCGCACGCTGATCCGTTGGGCGGGTGATGATCCCGATCGCGAGGGCCTTCGCTCCACGCCGTCCCGCGTGGTCCGCGCCTACGAGGAATGGTTCGCCGGCTACAACGACGATCCGAACGCCTATCTCAAACGCACTTTCCACGAAACCGGCGGTTACGACGAAGTCGTCGTGCTGCGCGACATTCGCTTCGAATCGCACTGCGAGCATCACATGGCGCCGGTTATCGGGCGTGTGCATATCGGCTACCTGCCGCGCAATCGCGTAGTTGGAATTTCCAAATTGGCGCGCTTGGTAGAAGTCTATGCGCGGCGGCTGCAAATCCAGGAGAAGATGACCGCTGAGATCGCCGCTTGTCTGGAATCGGTGCTGAAGCCGCACGGCGTTGCCGTTGTCGCCGAGGGGACGCATCAGTGCATGACGACGCGGGGCATTCACAAACCCGGCGTCACCATGGTGACAAGCCGCATGCTCGGGGTTTTCCGCGACAACGCCGAAACCCGGCAAGAGTTTTTGGCGGCGATCGGCATGCGTGGTGGGATCAACGTCGCCAGCGGCTGAGCAGGTTGAACTCAGCCCGGCGATGTTGCCGGTTGCTGCCGGCGCGGCTTAAGCCGCGCGGCGGAGCGTCGGTGCGTAAAATTCCGGAGTTATGTAGCTGCCTCAGTGGCCCGTTTCGGATACAACTTGGCGGGGCTGAGGGATGTCATGCCAACTCTACATTTGGTGCCCGAAGATCTTCGGTCGCTTTATGCCGTGCACGAATGGCGCAATGCTGCCGGTATCTTACAGACCGCCTGTCCCGAGGAATGGGATGACATAATTGCTGTGCTACGAGAATTTCGGCTCTACGAGTCGGAAGTCACCGCGTCTGGCGGCAATCGCTCCCCGATTTCAAGACGCCTCGACGGGGCATTTTACAAACGCGGCTGGATTGAGAAAAAGTTCTCAACCGCGATCGTCCTCGACGATAAAAGAGTCGATAGCCCCACTCACAATATTGACTGCTTCAAGGGTACCGTCGCGCTTGAGGTTGAATGGAACAATAAGGACCCGTTTTTTGACCGGGATTTGAATAACTTTCGACTTCTGTTTGAGCTACGCGCGATTGAGGTCGGCGTGATAATTACCCGCGCAAGCGAGTTGGCTTATATCTTCGGCAAGTTAGGCGCATCCACAACGCATCTTGATAAGTTGTTGCCGCGTCTAAACGGTGGCGGCGGTGGTGGATGCCCAGTTCTGGTATTTGCAATTACGGACAAGCTTCACGTTCTCGACATACCCTCAAAGGGCCGCTGATTTTGCGAGCTATTCGGCAGCGATCAGCATCCCGCTGTTGTTCTTATAGGTAGGCCAGTCAGGACGATAATCGGGGTCTGCTTGATTTCCCCAAGTATGCCACCCCGTGCGTTGACCGCGTGCAAACAGTTCAAGATACGGTCCGCGAGAGCACGCTTCGATAATCGGGTAAAGCTCATCCGGCTTGCGCGAGTGTTCGCGTTTTTGAGACGCAATAAAATTCACCTGTCTGCGTCCCGGTGCGAGTGTGCGGGCGTTTTTTCCACGAACGCCGAATAGGACGATCTCGGTCACATTCCGAAAATA
>DATNNI010000302.1:0-2393 GCA_035601915.1 Xanthobacteraceae bacterium | reverse complement strand
GTGTTCGCTGCGGCTCGCGGCGGTTTTGCAATCGTGATGAATTGCGTCGCCTCGAACGCGCCGACCCCAACCGGGGTCGGCAGCGAGAACCGAAACGGCACAAGCACGCGCGTCCCGGCGATCGGCGCAATCCAGGCCTCGGCGTCGCGGATCGACGCGAGGTACTTCATGGTAGTCGAATTCGGCAGGTAGCCGGATACGGGCGTGAAATAGACCGCGCAAACCATCACCGGCCCCTGATATCCCTTCGACGCCTTCACGGTCTCGACGCGTTTGAATTCGCTCGTCAGATCGTAGCGCAAGCGGCCATCGAACACCGCCACTTTGCGATTGCACGCCTGCGGCGACAAAGGATCGCCGCTACCGGCGACATAATTCATGGTCGATATCATGGGATCGACCACGTTACGGCGATCGGTGTCGGTGACTGCAATACGGTCGGGATTTGGTCCGACCGGCGGCTCGACCGCGAAGTCCTTTACGTTGCCGCCGGTGAAGGCAATGCGCACATCATCGATTCGGTCTTTGGTCGTCACCGTGGCGGCGTAGGTCAGCGGCACCATGCGGCCGGCGGCGATAGTGCCACGCGTAGCGCCTATGCCGGTGCCGGAGGCAAAGAAGCGCAGTAGCCCCGCCGTCGCACCGTTGGCGGCCGCGGTAAACTCGTCCTCCGAAACATCGATGATCCAATTGCCGCGTCCGATTGGAATACCCATGAGGGTCGCCACATATTCAGCCTCTAGGCGTCCTTGCGCCGCCGCGGTGTGGCGCGCATCGGCCAAAAAACCGGCCATCAGGACGGCGATGCCCAAGGCGGGGAAAGCGCACGTAAGCTTTCTCAAAAGGCTGACCAAAGTTCGCGACAATTTCTGCCCTGGCGCTGCAATCGCTAGTGTGGCGGTTCAGAAGTCCGCATCATTTTTGCCGGCGCCTTATCATGCGGACTTCGGCCCAAAAGCGCCATAAGCGGCTAAGAGATAGTGCCGACCTGCCTCCGTGTCTTGTCGTAGAATGCGTCGTTTCTATGATTTTTCCGGCATTTGCGGCGACCGGGCCGTCACCTGTCGCTTGACGGGTTTCGGAGCGCCGATTATAGGTCCGCCGCCTCCCATGATGCGCCGCTGGGCGCTTGGGTTGGCAAATTTTTGAAAACGAGGATTGCCATGGCGTGGCGCTGCGAGCTCACCGGCAAAACACGGCAGATTGGCCACCGCGTGAGCCATTCGAATCGCAAGACCAAGCGGCGCTTTCTGCCCAACCTGCTTAATGTCACGCTGATGTCCGACCTACTCGGAAAGTCGGTGCGCTTGCGCATTTCCGCGAACGCGCTGAAAACCGTCGATCACCGCGGCGGGCTTGATGCCTTTCTCCTGAAGGCCAAGGACGCCGAGCTGTCATCGCGAGCGTTGGAGCTCAAGCGGCAAGTCGCCAAGAAGCGCGCCGCGGCGTAACGCCTAAGCCTCTACCTCAAATACGTGTTGAGCCAATTGAGCGTGCGCTGCCAGGCGAGCTTGGCTGCGTTTTCGTCGTAACGCGGCGTCGTGTCGTTATGGAAGCCGTGGTTGGTGCCAGCATACACGTAACCTTCATGCGTCACGTGCGCCGCTGAAAGCGCAGTGTCGTAGCCCGGCCATCCCGAGGTGATGCGGGTATCAAGCTCGGCGTAATGGGCGAGCACCGGCGCTTTGATTTTCGCCGCCTCCTCCGCGCTCGGCTGGACTCCGTAGAACGGCACCGCCGCCGCCAGGTCGGCGCCCATCCGAACGGCCAACTGGTTGGCGACACCACCGCCGAAGCAGAAACCAAGGACGGCAATTTTTCCGGTGCAGTCGGACCGTGACTTCAGCCAGATCGCGGCGGCAAAAAAATCCTCCATCATCTTGCCGTGGTCGACTTGCTTGAAAAGCGCAGCGCCCTTTTCGTCATCACCCGGATAGCCGCCCACGGACGTCAAACCGTCAGGCGCCAGCGCCATAAAACCGGCGATGGCAACGCGGCGGGCGACATCTTCGATATACGGATTAAGACCGCGGTTCTCATGGATCACGACTACGCCGGGCACCTTGTCCGGAGCATTCGACGGTCGCACCAAATAAGCTTTGATGGCGCCGTTGCCCTGTGGCGACGGCACGCTGACCCACTCCGCCTTGATCCGCGGATCGTCTTTCGGAACCTGGATCGCCCAGGCGTAGTTCGGTTTGAGCATCTCGAACAGCGAGGCCGCGGTCAGGCCGCCGACGGCGAATTTCTGCGCGCGCTCGAAGAAATCGCGCCGGCTGATGTCGCCGTGGACGTAACGGTCGAACAGGTTGAGCAAGTCCTGCGGAAAATCCGATGCGTGTTTTCGGTCCATCTTTGAATCCATGACCTCGTCATCGCCGACGGCGCGCATA
>DATNNI010000301.1:0-10306 GCA_035601915.1 Xanthobacteraceae bacterium | reverse complement strand
AGCACCATGACCAGCCCGTCGATCGAGCGGCCGATGCTGATGGTTTCCGGCGATATCGAGCCTTTCGCGAAGGCGAAAATGCCGCCGGCAAGTCCGCAGACGAGGCCTGAGAGCGCAAAAGCCAGCCAGTGCACGCGCTTGACGTTGATGCCGATGGCTTCGGCGCGCAACGGCGAGTCGCGGCCCGCGCGCATGGCATAACCGAACGGCGCGAACAGGACGCGGCGCAGCAGCAAAATCCCGGCGACGACCAGCCCTAGCGCGAGCAGGAAAAATGCCGGAAGTCGATCGAATGGCGCACTCGGCCAGATGCCGAGCACGCCGTTAGAGCCGCCGGTGAGATCCTGCCATTGGAACGCGATGGACCATACGATCTGGGCGAAGGCCAAAGTCAGCATGGCAAGATAGACGCCGGAGAGGCGCACCGAAAACCAGCCGAACAACAGCGCGCCGAGCAGCGCCGCAAAAGGCGCGGCGACCAGCGCCACGCCCATCGACACCGCAAGCCATTTCACTAGCAGTGCTGCGCCATAGGCGCCCAATCCGAAATAGGCGGCATGGCCGAAGGAATGCATGCCGCCCGGGCCCATGATGAAATGCAGGCTGGTCGCGAAAAGAGCGGCGATGACCACATCGATTCCGAGCACCAGCACATAGGGCGGGGCGTGTCCGCTCAGCGGCAGCACCACGAGCGCCGCGACGATTGCGGCTGCGACTATCGCTGACGGCGCGGAGGCCGGACGGATCGGCGCTTCCACCGCGCCGGTGGTGCGGGCGGGTTGCTGTGGCCGGCCCAGCAGACCTTGCGGGCGGGCGATCAGCACAACCGCCATGACCAAAAACTCGGCCACTAAAGTCAGCTTGGAAAAATTCACGGAAAAGCCGGCGAAACTGACAAGACCGAGGCCGATGCACAACGCTTTCACTTCGGCGACGAGCACGGCGGCAATATAAGAGCCGACGATCGAGCCCATGCCGCCGATGACGACCACGACAAAGGCGTCGGTGATCACCGCGAGGTCGACGCCTAGATCGGCCGGTTCGCGGGCGACCTGCAGCGCGCCGCCGAGGCCGGCCAGCAAAGAGCCGAGCGCGAAAACGGCGGTAAACAGCACCGCCTGGTTGACACCGAGCGCGCCAAGCATTTCGCGATCTTCGGTCGCCGCGCGCACCAGCCGGCCGAAACGCGTGCGCGCAAACACGACGTACAGAACGCACAGCACGGCCGGCGCCACCACGATGAGAAAGACGTCGTAAGTCGGCATCTGCCGGCCGAGGACTTCGATAGCGCCGCCGAGACCGGGAGCGCGCGGGCCAAGCAAGTCCTCCGGTCCCCACAGCCAGAGCGCGGCGTCGTTGATGATCAGAAGGATGGCGAAAGTCGCGAGCAGCTGGAACAGCTCCGGCGACGAATAGATGCGGCGCAACAGCAGAAACTCGATCGCCGCGCCGAGCACCGCGACGCTCAGCGCGCTCAACACAATGCCGCCCCAAAACCCGAGTGCGCCGCCCATCACCGTCACGAGCGTGACGGCGATGTACGTGCCGAGCATATAGAGCGAGCCGTGCGCGATGTTGATAATGCGCGTGACGCCGAAGATCAGCGAAAGCCCGGCTGCGACGAAGAACAGGCCGGACGCCGAGGAAAGGCCGTCAAGGGCCTGGAAAGCGAGGCCTTCCCAGCTCATGCCGAAACGTTAGCAAACGACGGTGCAGGCGTCACCGCACTTACGCGGAGCCGGGTCAATCCGCCGAAACCGGCCGCAACTTTTTCACTTCGGCATCGGACGGCAGCACGCTTCCGCCATCGACGTATTTGAAATCCACCATGGTGCCGTGGCCGTCCTTTACGGCAAGCTTGCCGACAAAGGCGCCCATGGTCGCCTGGTGGTCGCTCGCGCGATAGGTGATCGGACCAAAGGGAGTGTCCACCGCCAGCCCGCTAAAGGCTTCGACCAGCTTCTCGGTGTCGGTCGAGCCGGCCTTGGCGATGCCGGCCGCGAGCGATTTGATAGTGACGTAGCCGACAATCGAACCGACCCGCGGATAGTCGTGATAGCGCCCCTGATAGGCGCCGACGAAGGTTTTGTTTGTGGAAGTGTCGACCGCGTTCCAGGGATAACCGGTGACGATCCAGCCGGCCGGCGCCTCGTCCTTGAGCGGATCGAGATATTCGGGCTCGCCGCCCAACAGATCGACCACGACGCGATCCTTGAACGTGCCGCGGGTTCCGCCCTCGCGCACGAATTTGGTCAAGTCGCCGCCAAACAGGGCGCTGAAGATGGCGTCGGGCTTGGCGTCGTCGATGGCCTGGGCGACAGCGCCGGCGTCGATTTTGCCGAGCGGCGTCGCCTGCTCGGTCACGAACTCGACGTCCGGCTGTTTGGCCTTAATCATGTCCTTGAACGCCGCGGCTGCCGACTGTCCGTATTCGAAATTCGGATAGACCAGCGCCCACCGCTTCTTCTTGGCCGCAACCGCGTCGGGCAGAAGCATGGCCACTTGCATGTAGGTCGAAGGCCGCAGCCGGAAGGTATAGCGGTTGCCGTTCGCCCAAGTGATCTTGTCGGTCAACGGCTCGGCGGCGAGGAAGAAGACCTTTTTCTTGCCGGCGAATTCGGTAACGGCGAGGCCGACATTGGAAAGGAAAGTCCCGCAAAGGATATTTATGCCGTCCGCCGTCGCCAATTCCTCGGCGACGCGCACGGCGTCTCCCGGATTACCGCCGTCGTCGCGCGAAACGATTTCGAGCTTCTTGCCCAATACGCCGCCCGACTTGTTGATCTCGTCGGCGGCCATGTCCAAGCCCTTCTTGTAAGGCTCAAGAAAAGCCGGCTGGCTCTTGTAACTGTTGAGCTCGCCGATCCTGATCGTGTCCTGGGCGGATGCCGGCAGCGCCGCCGCGAATGACAACGCACCGGCGAGAATGGCAATGGCATGAGCGCGCATGGTCCTGCTCCGAGTTTCCCTGTTCAAACCTACCGTGCCGCCCGGCTCTTGTCCCTATCACGCCCTCTGTCATTGTGCAGCAGCTATCGCGCCGCACGGGTGATTGGCGTCGCCTAACGCCGCGAGAAGATCGCCTTGGCGACGTCGCCGACCGCTTCGACTGAATCCCCGCAGCCGGTGAAACACACGATGCGGCATGGACAGGCCTCCAGGCCTTCATAGCGCCAGGGAAAGGCGCCGATAATGAAGCGTTGATTGAGCACTTTTTCAACGTCGCCGCCGATATTCTCGGCGTGGATCAACCCCTCGGAAAACGCGTAGCTGTGAAACGGGAAGATATTATCGACGACGTGGCGGCCGGATTTCTTGTGCGTGTAGTGAAACTCGCCGAAGAATTCTTCGCACGTCTTGCCGACTTTTTGCTCGAAGCGTTTGGCGATGTCCGGGCGCATGTGGCGGATGGACGTATTCATCGAATGGTCCGCCGAGCCGCAGTCGATGCCGAACCACTTGATCTTTTTCTTCAGCATCCACTCCAGGAGCTCAATATTGCCGCCGGGATGCATGCAAAAATAGCGGACCAGATCTTGTTGCGGCTGTCCTTCCCAGTAGCGGTTCCAGCCGGTGCGAATAATCAATATGTCGCCGTCCTTCACCTCGACCGGCGCCGACTCGATCATTTGCGGGGTGATGACCGCCCAGTCGTCCATGTGCGCGGAGATATCGACCACCGCGCCGGCCCCGACCAGAAAGTCGAGCGGGTAAGAGGCCATGTCGCCCATGCCATCGGTGCCGTGCATCGCGCCGTCGATGTGGGTGCCGACATGGAGCGCGGTATCGATCCGCTGTGCCACGATCATTTTGGTCTGCAGATTCTGCGCATAGTACATCTGGTTGCCGGCATAGCCGACCCAGCCGGGCGTATGCACATTCATTAAGTGGCTAAGGTCGACAATTTTCATGAAGTGGCACCTCGAGATTGAAGAGATGAGGACGGGTTAGGGTTAGGTCTTAAGCGCGCGCAAGCTTGATGCGCGCGACCGGCGCATTGCCGGCATCGATCTGCTTTTGCCATTCGGCGACGAGTTCACCGCTCTCTGCAACCAGCCCGATATGCAGCGAAATCATTTTCAAAGCCGCGTCCTCCATCTCTGCATTGGTGCCGCGGACCAGGTCTCTCGCCACCGTCACCCGATAGCCGAGATTGGAAGCATCGAAGGCGCTGTTGAGAATGCAGCAGTCGGTCATGCAGCCGTTCAGTACGAGCCGCTTGACGCCCATGTTGCGCAACAGAAAATCGAGATCGGTCGGATAAAACGCCGAAAGCCGCTTCTTGGTTTGCACCACCTTGTCCTCATCGGCGACCTCGGTGACGAATTGAGTCCAGCGGCTGCCGTCGATCGCGTGCTGATCAGAATTGGGGATTGGGCCGACATGAAGGGGAAACACGTACCGCCAGGCTGATTTTATTCCATTGACGTCGTCGCTGCCGTCGGCGCGCACCACGCTTTTGACGTGAATGACCGGAATGCCGAGCGCGCGCGCGGCGGCGTGAAAGCGGTTCACTCCTTCGACCACTTCGCGCGCCCGCGGTGCGGGGCAGGGGCAGTCCGGCGTATCGGCGAGATGGCCCTGGTGCAGATCGATCGATACGATCGCGGTATCGGACACCGTCAGGAACTCGTGGAAATCGGCCGGCAGGGATCGTCTTTCGCCGTATACAAAAACGTCCATGGCGCGCTCCTTGATATCTTGGCGGTTGTAGCAGGACCGCAAGCACCGAACTCGTCCTATAACGGAGCTTGCGCAACTTCAATTATTAGAACACTTTTCGAGTTAAAGCGCCTCGCCCGCGTATCCACAGCGCTCGCGGTGCCGCGGCAGTGACAATCACCAGCGCTGCGACGGGGAGAGCGGAAATGTTGGGACGAGCGTTCGTTGTCGCCGGCGCCATGTTGGCGCTCGCGGGGCCTCCGGCCGGTGCCTTTACGCTTGAGGGCCCGCCGAAAATCGCCTGGATCTATCTCAACGCTAAGAACGACGGCGGCTGGCAGCAGGCCATCGATGAAGCGCGCGTGAAAATGGAAAAGGAGCTCAACACCACCATTCCGTTTGTGGAGAGCATCCCCGACGACGCTGCGAAGATCAAACCCGCCGCCGATCTTTACATCAAGCGCGGCTACAACATCATTCTCGGCAGCTCGTTCGGTTATTCCGACGCGTTCAAGGAGCTGGCCACGGCGAATCCGAAGATTGCCTTCGTCGACGTATCGGGCATTCAACACGCCCCCAATCTCGGGTCGGTCTATGGTCGCAGCTACGAGAGTCAGTATCTGTGCGGCATGGTCGCCGGCGCGATGTCCAAATCCGGGCATCTCGGCTTTGTTGCGGCGCATCCGCTTGGGCTGGTGAACTGGACGATCAACGCCTTTGCGCTCGGCGCGCAGGCGATGAACCCGAAAGCCGATGTCCGCGCGGTGTTCACCGGGGCGTGGGACGATCCCGTCAAGGAACGTGCCGCCGACACCGCGGTCATCGACCAGGGTGCCGACGTGCTCGGGCAGCAGATCGACACGCCGACGACTCAGATCGTCGCGCAGGAGCGAGGCGTCTATGGTACTGGCCACAACCGAGACCTGCGCGAATTTGCCCCTAAGGCAACACTCTGTTCGTCGGTCTGGGTATGGGACCGCTACTTCGTTCCAGAGATCAAGAAGATCGAAGCCGGCAACTGGACGCCCGATCCCTACGGCTCGTTCCCGGGGATCGCGGGCGGCGGCACCGATATCGCTTGTTGCAACAGCGTCGTTCCCAAGGACGTCGTCGACAAGGTGATGGCGGTTCGCGAGGAGATTCTCAAAGGCACCAAGCAAGTGTTCGGCGGTCCGCTCTCTGATCGCGACGGCAAGGAGCGCGTTGCCGCCGGCAAAGTGCTGGATGACGGCGGCCTTTGGAAGATGGATTGGTACGTGAAAGGTGTCATTACCCAGTAACGGCAATACCGGGCGGCGCATCGGCGCCGCCCGAAGCTTCCGGATGTCCTGCTGATCATGGCGACGGCGCTTGAACTCAGCAGCATCACGAAATCCTTCGGCGATTTCCTGGCGCTCGACGCCGCGCATTTGAGTGTCGAATACGGCGAGGTCCACGCCCTTCTGGGCGAAAACGGCGCCGGCAAATCGTCGCTGATGAACGTCGCCGCCGGCCTTTATTCGCCGGATTCCGGCTCTATCGAAGTCGCTGGCCTGCGTTGCCGGTTTATTGGACCGCGCGATTCCATGCAGCACGGCATCGGTATGATTCACCAGAATTTTAAGCTGGTGAAACGCTTCACCGTCTCCGAGAACGTGCTGTTGGCCAACCCACGCGGCAGTTTCCGCAACGGCAAAACGGCCATCGAGCGCGAGATCAAAGAGAAAGCCGAGACGCTAGGTTTCTCGCTCGATCCCGCCCGCCGCATCGATCGGTTGTCGATCGCCGAACAGCAGCGCGTCGAAATCATCAAGGCGCTGGTCGCCGGCGCCCGGATTCTCATCCTTGATGAACCGACCGCGGTCCTCACCGAAGGCGAGGCGCAACGCCTGCTTGCCATGGTGCGCGACATCGCCGAAGGCGGCGCGGCCGTTATTCTGGTGACACACAAGCTCCGCGATGTGAAGACGTTCGCCCACCGCGTGACCATCATGCGCGGCGGCAAGACGCTTGCGACGGTCGATCCGCGGCAAACAACGGCCGAGGAGCTCACCACGCTGATGGTCGGCTCCCACGTCGTAACGCCCAGCCGATCTGCCAAATCGGCCGGCGAAGTCAGCCTCAACGTGACTGGGCTGGCAAGCGCTACGGTCGAAGGCCACACGCCGCTGATCGACGCGACTTTTTCGGTCCGCTCGGGCGAGATTTACGGCATTGCCGGCGTCGGCGGTAATGGACAGACCGAGTTGGCGGAAGCTTTGGTCGGCGGCCGGCAGCCAAGCGCCGGCGCCATTTCAATCAAAGCGCCGGGCTCGCCGACGCCAAGTGACATAACAGCGGCGACGCCGCTGCAACGCCGCGATCACGGTGTTGCTTCAGTGCCTGCCGACCGCCAAGCGCTCGGTCTCGCGACCAGGCTTTCAATTGTCGATAATTTCGCGATCGGCTTCGTTCACGAAGGAAGGTTCGGATCGATGGCCCTCATCGACCGCGCCAGTATGCGGCGGGCGACGCAAGCCGCGGTCGAGGACTTCGAGGTGCAAGGTGTGCGCAGCTTGTGGCAGCGAGCCGGAACGTTGTCCGGCGGCAACGCCCAGAAGCTTATTCTGGCGCGCGAACTCAGCCGCGCGCCTTCGATCATTGTCGCACATAGCCCGACCCGCGGGCTCGACGTGCGGGCCTGCGCCGCCGTGCACGCGCGGCTTGTCGCGGCCCGCGACGCCGGCGCGGCAGTGGTGCTGATCAGCGAGGATCTCGACGAGGTGCTCGGCATTGCCGACCGCATCGGCGTGATGACGCGCGGCCGTATCGTCGCCGAATTCGACGCTCCAGCCGATCGCAATGCTGTTGGACGCGCCATGGTGGATCATGTCTGACCAGGATGCGGCCTTGTCGCCGCTCGCGGTTCCGCGTATCGCCGGGCCCGGCAGCGGCCGCTGGCCGTTCGGCCGCATGATTCTGGAAGTGCGGCTTGATATGCCGGCCTGGAAGCAGGTCGTCGCGGTTGCCTGCTCGATCCTGATCGGCATGTTCATTTCCGCGGTCATCCTGGTCGCGTCCGGCGTGCCGCCCGGCGAGCTCGTCAACGAATTCGCCAGCAACGTCTTCGACCGGCAAAGCTTCCAGGCGGTGCTCGTTCAGGCGGCGCCGCTCATCCTCGTCGGCATCGCCGCCTCGATCGGCTTTCGCGCCCGATTTTGGAATCTTGGCCTCGAGGGCCAGATGGTGTGGGGCGGCATCGCGGCGACCGCGGTCTCGATCTACCACATCGGCCCGGAAGGGTTACGATTACCGCTTATGGCGCTGTTTGCCATGATGGCCGGCATGGCCTGGGTCGCGATACCCGCGTTGCTGCGGATGAAGTTTGCAGTCAATGAAATCATTTCGACGCTGCTGCTCAATTACGTCGCCACCTATTGCCTCTACGATCTTCTCTACGGCCCTTGGAAAGACCCGAAAGACGCCTTTCCGCACTCGTCGCTTTATGCCAGCGCCGAGCGATTGCCGGATATCGGCCACGGCGTCAACGCGGCGCTGCCGCTCGCGCTTGTCCTGGTATTGTTGGTCTTTTGGTTCGCCGAATTCAGCCGCTTCGGATTTTATCTGAAGTTCATCTATGCCAATCCGGCGATGGGACGCCTCGTCGGCGTGCCGATAATCCCGGTGGTCTGGACTGCGGTGCTGATGTCCGGCGCGCTCGCCGGGCTCGGCGGTTTCCTCGTTCCCTCAGGCATTGCCGGGCGGCTCACCCAAGGCTTCTTTGAAGGCTACGGCTTCTCCGGCGTCCTGATCGCCTTCCTCGCCCGCAACAACGCGGTGGCCGCCGCCATTGTCGCGGTCCTTATTGCCATGCTGTTTGTCACCGGCCAGAGCTTTCAAATCTTTTATCAGATACCGTTTTCGATGGTGCAAATGATCCAGGCGATCATCGTCATGTGCGTGGCGGCTTCCGAATTCTTCATCCGTCATCGTATTCGTTTGCAACGCTGAGAGGGCTCGGCCGTGCGGGACATCGTTGTCAGCTGGTTGGCCAATCTGCCGCCGCTCGCGGTCCCATACGCGCTGGCGTCGCTCGGGCTGATTATCAGCGAGCGCTCGGGGGTGCTTTCGCTGGGCGCCGAAGGGCTGATGCTGGTTGGCGCGCTGACCGGGGTCGCCGCTTATCTGTCGTTCGGCGGGTATCCGCTGCTTGCGCTCGTCGCGGCGATGATCGCGGGCGCGTTCGTTTCAATTCTCTTTGCCGTATTGGTCGTGCTGTTGCGGGTCAATCAGGTGATCGCCGGCCTATCGTTGGTGTTTTTTTGCCAGGGTTTCACCAATCTCATCGGCACGGTCGCCAACTGGTCCAATCGCACCATATCGGGCTTGCACGTTTTACCACTCTATCCGCTGTCTGAATTGCCGGTGGTAGGCCGGGTGTTATTCACCCAAGACGTCATCGTCTATTTGACCATCCCGATTTTCATCGCCGTGACTTATTTTCTCAACCGCACAAATATGGGCCTGCGCTTGCGCGCCGTCGGCGAGAACCCGGAAGCCGCCGACGCCGCCGGTCTCAGCATCTATCTCTATCGTTTTGTCGCGGTGATCGGCGGTTCGGCTTTGGTCGGTTTGGCCGGCGGATACCTTTCGGTGGGCAGCGCAAAAATCTGGATCGCAGGGATGACCAGCGGGCGAGGCTGGATTGCGGTGGCTCTCGTGATCTTTGCGCGTTGGCATCCATGGCGCGCACTTTTCGGCGCGCTCCTGTTCGGCGGCATCGAAGCGCTTATTCCGCAAGTGGCGGCGGCGGGTATCCGCGTGCCACAATATTTCATGTTGATGACGCCCTATCTCGCGACGCTGGCGGTGATGGTCTGGCAGGAAGTGCGCGGGCGGATCGGCTCCGACGAACCGGCGGCGTTGGGCCAACCCTATGTGAGGGAAGAGCGAACCTGAGTAACACACCGGGAATGCCGCCGCAGCCGCACGCATTCATGCGCCCCGGCAACATCGGCGGGCTTGTCGTCAAGAACCGCCTTATTCGTGCCGCGACCTCCGAAACCATGGCGACGGCGAGCGGCGAGGCGACCGACGAGCTCGTGCGGCTCTACTCCGATCTCGCGCGCGGCGGTGCCGGTCTCATTATAACCGGACACATTTACGTGGAGCCTCGCGGGCAGTACGAACCCCGGCAACTCGGTCTCGATCGCGACGAGCGGGTCGCACCGCTCGCCCGCGTGACCGATGCCGTGCATCGGCACGGCGGCCGCATTTTTGCTGAATTAAGCCACGCCGGCAGTCAGTCGCTCATTCCCGAAATCGTGCCGCTCGCACCTTCCATCGTGCCGAACGCCATCTTTGCGCGGCCACCGGTGGAAATGACCAAGGCTGATATTGGCGACGTCATTGCAGGTTTTGCCGACGCCGCCGCACGCGCGCAGCGCGCCGGCTTCGACGGCGTGCATCTTCATTCCGGCAACGGTTATCTTCTGTCGCAATTCAACTCGCCGTTCGCCAATCGCCGTGACGATCACTGGGGCGGCGACCCGCAGCGGCGGGCCCGCTTCATTCTTGAAGTCTATCGCGCCATGCGCCGCGCGACCGGCGTCGATTTTCCCGTCACCGCCCGTCTCGGGCTTGCCGACGCGGTCGCGGACGGCCTGGCGATAAGCGACGGCCTTTC
>DATNNI010000300.1:0-2737 GCA_035601915.1 Xanthobacteraceae bacterium | reverse complement strand
GGCAACAGGGCGAAACACTCCCCTTGTCGCCCAATCTGCCAAGCCGGCTGATGTTCGACCGGCGCTTCTGGCAGAAAGCCATCCGCCTGGACAAGGCGTTTGTCGAAGATTTCTGTTCCCGCCTTCTGAACCGGCCGATCGATCGTCCGATCCGGTTTGAGCTGACACCGTTTAGCCGGCCTCTCGAACTGGCCTGGCAACAGGCGATTAAAACTATCCAGTTCGTCCAGTCGGTTGATCTCGCTCAGTCGTCGGCGACGCTGCAGCGACTGGAAGAATTCCTGGCCGCCTTGATCCTCGAGTCGCACCCTCACAACTATTCCGAGCTTTTGCGCAACGAAAGAACGTCCGCTGAACCGCGGATCGTCCGTGAAGCCGAGAGATTAATGCAATCGGCGGGACCGAATATCTCGATCAGCGAGGTTGCGAAGGAGCTTCGCGTCATCCTGAGAGCCTGACCGAAAAAGCAGTGAGTGATTTCAGCGGGCTGTGATTCCTTCGGATTTGCAAAGATTCGAGGGAGAACACCATGCCATGGACTGAAATCACTCGTGCCGAGTATCAACGCAGTGGACTGCGCTACGCAAGTGATATGACTGATGGGGAGTGGGCGCTGATCGCACGCCGGCTTCCCCGGCTGGGCCGGCCTCGCGAAGTGGATTTGCGCAAGGTTTTGGAGGCGATTCTGTATATTCTATCGACGGGTTGCCAGTGGCGTGCCTTGCCGAAAGAGTTTCCGCCATATTCGACGGTTCAGGGCTATTTTTATGCTTGGCGTGATACCGGAAGGTGGCAAAAAATCGTCGCAGCTCTGGTGCGGCAAGCCCGCCGGAAGCTCGGGTGCAAGCCCAGACCAACGGCGGCGGTGATTGACAGTCAGAGCGCGCCGACGACCCAGGCCGGCGGTCCGCGCGGCTATGACGCAGGCAAGCGTATTTACGGGCGTAAACGGCACATCGTCACCGACACCAATGGCCTCCTGCTCGCCGTGCACGTTCATCCCGCCAACGTTCAGGACTGCCATGGCGCCGTCCCATTACTGGAGCGGGTGCGTCACCGGTTCCCCAAGCTGCGACACGTCTTTGCCGATCGCGTCTACCGCGGCGACCAGCTTCAAAGCGCGCTGTCTCATTGCGGCCCATGGACGATTGAGATCGTCCAGCGACCGCATGGTGTCAAAGGCTTCCAGCTCCTGCCGCGCCGCTGGGTCGTCGAACGCACGCTTGCCTGGTGCGGCAGGTGTCGTCGCCTCGCCAAAGACTTCGAGGGATCTGCGGCAACCGAAGCCGCATGGATCCTCGTCGCCCACATGAGGCTCCTCACCAGACGGCTAGCAGAAGCCCCAGAACATTGATCCCTTTTTGAGTCAGACTCTCAGGATGAGGTCGTCACTTCGCCAATTCCTTCGAGCGCCGCGTCGCGGCCGCGACCGCCCGCGTCAGCAGCGGGTGCAGGCCGTCTTTTGCCATCAGCACCTCGAGCGCGGCGGCGGTGGTGCCGCCGGGCGAGGTGACGTTCTGGCGCAGCGTGGCGGATGAAAGCTCCGAGCGATGCAGCAATTCGCCGGAGCCGGAAACAGTTTCGCGTGCCAGTCTCGTTGCAAGTTCAGCCGGCAGGCCGGCTTCGACGCCGGCGCGCGCCAGTTCTTCGGCGAGCAGAAAAATATAGGCCGGCCCGGAGCCGGAGACCGCGGTCACCGCGTCCATCAAACTCTCGTCGTCGATCCACTCGACCGATCCGGTGGCGCGCAACAGCGCATCGGCGATCGCGCGCTGCGAAGCGTTGACCTGGTTTGCCGCCACCGCGACGGTGATGCCGCGGCCGATCGCCGCCGGTGTGTTGGGCATGGCGCGAACCACCGTGCCGCCGCAGACCGCTTCGATCGATGCGATGGTCGCGCCTGCCATGATCGACACCACCAGCGTGGAGGGCCCGGTAAAGGACTTCAGCATTGCGCCGGCGTCACGGAACATCTGCGGCTTGAGCGCGACCACCAGCGTGGCGGCGGCGCCGACGTTCTTGGGCGACGGATTGAGATGAAGACCCTTTTCGGCCAGCGCGCGGATGTCGTCGGAGGGATGCGGCTCGATCACACTGACGTGCTTGGCATCCAGCCCCTGCGCCAGCCAGCCCGACAGCATCGCGCCGCCCATCTTCCCCGCGCCGGCGAGGACGATGGGGCCGGAGATATCTTGTGGCGTGTTGGCGGCGCGCGAAGTCATCAGCGACAATACCGCACCGAGCGGGGACGACAACCCTCGCGAAGCGGCCTACGCCTCGCCCTCGGTGTCGAACATCGCCGCACTCATGGCTTCCGCGGATGTCTTGCCGGCCCAGACCACGAACTGGAACGCCGGATAATAGCGCTCGCAGGAATGGATGGCGCCGACCAGCATGCTCTCGCATTGCGCGGTCGAGGCGGTGAGGCCGCCGGGCAGCACCAGCGCCTGCCGGTACATGATCATGCCGGTATGGGTCCAGATGTCGAAATGCCCGACCCACAATTGCTCGTTGATCGCGGCGATCAGCCGCTGCACCTCGGCGCGGCGCGGCGCCGGAATCTTCATGTCGAAGGCGCAGGCCAGATGCAGCGCCTCGATCTCGGCCATCCAGGTAAAGGACAATTGGTAATCGGTCCATTCGCCCTTGGAGACGATCGTCACTTCATCTTCACCGGAGCGTTCGAACGCCCAGTCGTGATCGGCGGCGATATCCTCGACCACCGCGAGCGGATTGT
>DATNNI010000299.1:0-13727 GCA_035601915.1 Xanthobacteraceae bacterium | reverse complement strand
CGGTCCGCGCGACGCCATCGCCGCCGGCATCATTACAATTCCGCAGGAATTGCGGCTTGTCCCAACACTATCCGTCGCCGAGAATCTCACGCTCGGCGATCCGCCGTTGCGCCGTATCGCGGGTCTTAAGATCGTCGACCGTGCGCGGATGCGCAAAGCGGCGCGCGATGAGCTGGCACAACTCGACTTCGCGCCCGATCCCGATGTCCGCGTCGATCGCCTGAGCTTTGCCGAACGGCAACTGGTCGCCATCGCGAGGGCGCTGCGCCGCCAATGCCGCGTGCTGATCCTTGACGAACCGACAGCGGCACTTGAAACGCGCGAGATCGAACGGCTGTTTGGCGTGCTCGCACGCATGAAGCGCCAGGGGACGGCGATCATCTATGTCTCGCACCGGCTTGACGAGATTGTCGAATTAGCCGACCGCTGCACCGTGCTGCGCGATGGACGCGTTGCGGCAACAAACCGCCGCGGTTCTTTCAATGTGACCGACCTGGTAGCGGCCATGACCGGCGGCACCGAAGGTCTTTTCTCCGCGCCGCTTTTACCATCGGCGGATCAGCCGGAACGGGCGCCGCGCGCGGCGCTCCTCGAAGACGTCGCCGACCGGCCTGATGCCATCCAATTGCGCGCGCGCGAAGTGACCGGCGTGGCCGGACTTCTTGGCAGCGGCGCCAGTGGGGTTCTGCGGCGGCTGTTCGGGATTGGCGGCGTGGCAAGCAAGGTCCGCCGCGATGGAACAGTGCGGCGGCTTGCCAGTCCGGCGGATGCGGTCCGCGCCGGTATCGGCTTCGTGCCCGGCGAGCGCCGGCTGGGCCTCGTCATGAACCTGCCGGCGCGCGACAACATTTTGCTGCCGAGCCTTGACCGGCTGACGCGCGGTCAAGGCGCCGGAGGCATTGATCGCGCCCGCGCCAACCGGCTGGTACGAGAGCTTATGGAGCTGCTTGATATCCGCCCGCGCCAAGCACGCCTTCCCGCGTCGGCGTTCTCCGGCGGCAATCAGCAGAAGATCATTCTGGCCAAGTGGCTCGCCCGCGAAGTCGGCGTGCTTTTGCTCGAAGAGCCGACCCAAGGAGTCGATGTTGCCGCGAAGGCGCAAATCCACCGCTTGATCCGCGCCTTCGCCGAACGCGGTGGCGGCGTTCTTCTTCGTTCGAGCAATTTCGCCGAGCTGACGCTGGTCTGCGACGCCATCCTGGCAGTGCATCGAGGACGCATCGCCGATCGCCTGGAGCGCGCGGAAGGTTTCGACGAGAAGCGATTGCACGGCGCTATCGGCGCATGACATGACGCCGCCGTGGAAACGCTTCACCCTCTCCGGACAAGGCGCGCTGATCGCGCTGTTGGCGCTGTGTCTCATTACAGCGCTTTTGACTCATCGTTTTCTTTCGCCGCTTAATCTCAGCAACATTCTGGTTCAGTCATCGATCATGGCGGTTATCGCCATCGGCATGACTTTCGTGATCGTCGGCGGCGGCTTCGATCTTTCGGTCGGATCGACCGTGGCATTGGCCGGCTGTTTCGCCGCCATGACCATGGTTCAGTTCGGCCTTTTGGCCGGGGTCGTCGCCGGCATTGCGACCGGCATCGCGGTCGGGCTGATCAATGGCGTTATCATCGCTTATCTGGGCGTCAATCCGTTCATCACCACGCTTGGCACCATGGTGCTGGTGCGCGGGCTGGTTTATCTGGTCACTGGCGGCGCGCCGGTCGGAGACGAACGCCTGCCGGCGGCCTTTCTGGCATTCGGTTCGGCGCGATTTCTGGGAATCCATTATCTCGTCTGGGTGCCCGCCATTCTCCTCATTGTTCTGTCCTGGGTCATGGCGGCGACCCCGTATGGCCGGCGCGTCTACGCCACCGGTGGCAATCGCGAAGCGGCCTATTTGTCAGGCGTACCGGTCGGCCGCATCATCGCTTCGACCTATGTGTGGTGCGGAGGGCTCGCTGGATTGGCGGGCGTGATGCTGGCGGCCCGTCTGCAATCCGGTCAGCCGACCGCGGGCGAGTTCTATGAGCTCACCGCGATCGCCGCCGTCGTGCTTGGCGGCGCGAGCCTGCAAGGCGGCGAGGGCACCCTCTACAAGAGCATTATCGGCGTTTTCATCATGGTCGTGCTCGGCAACAGCCTCAATCTTCTCAACGTGGATTCCTACTGGCAGCGCGTAGCGATCGGAGCGGTGATCATTGCCGCCGCCGCGGCAGATCGGCTACGCTCCCGCCATTGAGGAGGACTGCATGCTGAATCTTCGCTCGACTGCCATGGCGATCGCGCTACTGGCGCTTGGCCTGGGCCCCGCTTCGGCTCAGGAAAAGACCACCATCGGTGTCTCGCTGGCGCAGGACGACAATCCCTTTTACATCGTCATGCTCAAGGGCATTCGCGCACGCGCGGCCGAGCTTGGCTTCGACGTCGTCACCGTCTCGGCCAATGAGGACAAAGTCAAACAGATCAACGGCGTGCAGGATCTCGTCGCCCGCGGCGTCAAGGGCATATTGATCTCGCCGATCGACGCGGTCGGCGTCAATGCGGCCTATGACGCGGCAAAAGCGGCCAACATTCCGATTGTATCGATCGCGCGCGGCGCAACTTCACCGAACCAGACCATCCACGTCGCGATGGATGAAAAGCAGATCGGCCGCGACATCGCCGAATGGACCGCCAACGCCATCGGCGACGAAGGCAAAGTGGCGATGCTGCTCGGCCCGAGCGGCGCCCCCACGTTCCGCAATTTGGCCGAAGGTTTTACCGAGACCATGGCCAAGCATCCGAAAATTCAGATCGCGTTTCGCGCCGACGGACCGATGACGCGCGAGCGCGGCGTCAAACAGGCGGAAGACGCCATGGTCGCCAACCCAGATCTCAAGGCAATCTACTGCGCCAACGACGACGTCGCGCTCGGCGCCGCGCAGGCAGTAGAGGCGGCCGGCCGCGCTGATAAGACGATCGTGACCGGCATGAACGGCGTGCCGCCGGCGCTGCACGCGATCAAGGACGGCAAGATCGCGATGACGGTCGAGCTCAATCCCTTCCTGTGGGGCCGGCTCGGTGTCGACGTGCTCGCAACTTACCTGAAGGGCGACAAAGTCGAGCCGCGGGTTTTCATCAAACACGTCATCGTCGACAAGACCAACATCGACCAAAAACTCCCGAAGCCTTAGACACATGACGGCGTCACTGCCGCAACGATGGGCAGCGCCCACGTAAGCGGCACCTACGCAAGCGGCACGGTCATCGTCCTTGCCGAACCTCGTGGGAACGTGGCAGAGTTCGCTCCGGCGGAGCGGTTGCGCTTAAGCGGCCCGCGCTAGGGTGGAATTCGCCAAGGCAATCGTTGTCGCCGCTCGTGGCGTCTCAAGAAAATTTTTTCGGGAGGGTACCCATGCGATTAGTAACAGCCGTGGCTGCGGTCGCGGCAATCGGGTTTGCTGTGTCAACAGCAGCCGCTCAAACTGTTCCAACATCGAGAGACCAAGTCGCCTATCCGGGCGGCCATTTAGCCAATAATCCAAAAGTTGCGCTGGTGAAGATCGCCGACGGCCTGCACGATCCGATCGGCGTCGCCGCCGCATTTGATGGCAGCGGCCGCATCTTCATTTGCGAACGCGTCGGCCGCGTTCGCATCGTCACCAAAGACGGCAAGCTGCTGGATAAGCCGTTTCTCGATCTGACCAAGATCAACCCGCTCGGCAACGACGTGCAGACCGGCTTCGTCGAGCAAGGCCTCTGGTCGATCGCGTTCGACCCCGACTTCAAGACGAACCACTATTTCTACGTCCACTATTCGTCGTTGCCGTTCAACGGCGCGGGCGTCGTCCTTCGCGTCACTGCCGATCCGTCGAGCCCGGATTCTGTCAGCGCCGATCAGGTGGTGAAGACCGGCAAGGTCGTGATGCTCATTCCGCAGCCCTACTACAATCACGACGGCGGCATGATTCAATTCGGTCCGGATGGCTATCTCTATATCAGCCGCGGCGACGGCGGCTGGGAAGGCGATCCGCTCAATGCCGGACAAGACATTCACAACTGGTGGGGCAAGATCCTCCGCATCAACGTGCATGTGCCGGACGACAGCATTCCGTACCTGGTGCCAAACGACAATCCGTTCAATGCCGCGCAGGCAAATCGGCTGATGTTCCTGTTCGGCGTGACCGAAGAGCAGTTCTCTCACATCAAGATCGGAGCCAAGCCCGAGATATGGGCGTACGGCGTGCGTAATCCCTACCAATTCCACTTCGACAAGAAGACCGGCGATCTGTTCATCGCCGACGTCGGCCAAAACCACTGGGAGAACGTGTTCTGGCAGCCGCACACCAGCAAGGGCGGCGAGAACTACGGTTGGGCCATCAATGCCGGCGCGCATTGCTTCCCGACCATCGACGCCAACACCACCTGTCCGCAGGTCGGCGTGTTGCCGGTCGCCAACTATCCGCATGAAACGAAGTCTCCCGGTGCGGCCAAAGAGACGGCCGGATTCGGCTGCGCCGTGATCGGTCTCGGCGTCGCCAATTACGCCGGCCTGAACGGCGCGTATTTGGCGGGTGACTGGTGCACCGGACGCCTCTGGGGCATCGGCTGGGACGGCGGCAAATGGCAATTGCAGGAATTGGCGCAGACTAACCTGCAATTCACCGCCGGCAACGTCCTTGAAGATGGCACGGTCGTCGCCACGAACTGCTACTGCTTCTACACCGCCGATCAGGGCCCGCTCGCCAATCCGGTGGGTGCGCTGTGGCGCGTCGTCGAAGCAAACAAGGTGCCGGCTGGCGCCGAAGTCGCGAAAACGGTGAAGTAATCGCGATCGCGGACTTTTAGTCCGATATGCGAACCCGCGGGTGCACCGACAGTCGATGTACCCGCGGAACACTCTGCGGAGCGGCGGCACATGCTGCGCGGAAGCTGTGGTAAACTAAAACGATGAAATGCATGAAGGCATTCCACCGGCCGCACACCTCACGACCGCGGCCGATGCGGTTTCGCGCATTGGCGACCGCCGGCGTCTTGGCCGCGCTCGCGACGATGGCGCACGCGGCCGGCGTGCCGCAATTCACCAGCGCGCTTGATGACAGCCCGCTCGAAATCAAGCTACTGCCCGACGAGAAGATCACCGACAGTGTGCAGAAATTCTACGATACCGGCGAAGATCCTTACAAAGGCGATGCGCCGGCGCTCGCCGAGGGCAAAGAGCTTTACGACACGTTTTGTCAGGCCTGCCATCTGCCGGACGGTAGCGGCCGCATCGGGCCGGGCCTGATCGGCGACACCCATCATTATCCGCGATTCACGACGGACAAGGGCATTTTCGAGATCGTTTACGGCGGCGGCGCCGGTGCGATGCAGCCGTTCGGCAAGCGGCTGACGCAGGATCAAATTCTTCATATCATCGCTTATGTGCGCTCGCTGAAAAAATAAGAGCAACGCTCATGCGCCCGACGATCGTCATCAATGTCGTTGGACTGACATCGCGCATGATTGGTCCGGATACGCCGGCGTTGCGCGCGCTCGCCGCTGCCGGCGCCATGCGTCCGCTGACCGCGAATTTCCCTGCCGTCACCTGCCCGGTGCAGACCACTTACCTGACCGGCCTTCTGCCGCGCGATCACGGCATTGTCGGCAACGGCTGGTATTTCCGCGATCTCTCGGAAGTCTTGTTCTGGCGGCAATCGAACCGGCTGGTCGAAGGCGAACGCGTCTGGGACGCGGCGCGCCGCCGAGATCCGGCGTTCACATGCGCGAACATGTTCTGGTGGTACAATATGTACTCCTCGGCGGATATCGGCGTGACACCGCGCCCGGCCTATCCCGCCGACGGCCGCAAAATTCCCGACTGCTATACCGCGCCGCGCGAATTGCGCGACGAATTGACCGCCCGCTTTGGCGTCTTTCCGTTATTCAGTTTCTGGGGCCCGGCCACGAGCATCAAAGCGAGCGAGTGGATCGCGCGCAGCGCGCTCCATGTTCGGCGCGAGCGCCACCCTACCCTCACGCTGATCTATTTGCCGCATCTCGACTATGTGCTGCAGCGCGACGGACCCGGCAGCCCGCGGGCCGCAATAGACTTGCACGAGGTCGACTCGTTGTGCGCCGAAATCATCGAGGACGCGCGGCGCGATGGGGCACGGATCATCGTCCTCTCTGAATACGGCATCACGCCGGTCAATCGCGCAATCGACATCAACCGGGCGCTGCGCCGCGCCGGCCTGATCGCGGTTCGCGAGGAATTGGGGCGAGAGCAGTTGGACCCCGGTGCCTCCGCCGCCTTTGCCGTCGCCGACCATCAGATCGCCCACGTGTATGTGAGCGACAAGGAGCGCGTGGACGAGATCAAAACGTTGATCGCCGCCCTCCCCGGCATCGAGCGGGTGCTTGATGGTTCAGGAAAGGCGCAATTCGGTCTCGATCACCCGCGCTCCGGTGAACTCGTCGCCGTAGCGGACGCGAATAGCTGGTTCACCTATTATTATTGGCTCGACGACGACAAAGCGCCGGATTACGCGCGCACCGTCGATATCCACCGCAAGCCCGGTTATGACCCGGTGGAATTGTTTCTCGACCCTTCGATCCGCATGCCCCAGCTCAGCGTCGGCTGGCGGCTGGCAAAGCGCGCGCTCGGCATGCGCACGCTCATGGATGTCATCCCGCTCGACGCGTCACTGGTCAAAGGCTCGCACGGCCGGCCGACCGACGATGCGGCCGACGGCGCCGTGTTGATCAGCTCGGATGCGGATTTGTTGCCGGCTGGACCGATCGCCGCGACCGACGTCAAGGACCTGATCCTCCGCCACGTGTTCGATGGACGGGAGGGCGCGAAAGGCGGCCAGGACGAAAGTCGTGAAAGAGCAATGCTTTCTGCGGCTCCTTAGTGACCTGTTGAGTTGAGCGGACGAGTTGTGATGAGTGGAAGTGCGGTAGGGCTGATGAACTGGTCGGTGGCCTTGCGCCTCGGCCGCGTCTCCAACCTGCCGACGGTCTGGACCAATGTCTGCGCCGGCGTCGTGCTTTCAGGTGCCGCGGTGACCGCGCAGCTCACTCTCCTCCTCATCGTTTCTCTTTCTCTGTTTTACGTCGGCGGTATGTTCCTCAACGATGCGTTCGACCAGCGCTTCGATCGGCGCGAACAACCCTATCGTCCGATACCCGCCGGCGAAGTGACCACGGCGATGGTGTTCGCTTGCGGCTTTGGTCTCCTCGCGCTCGGCCTCGTTATTCTTTTGATTGTGGGTTATGCGGCGCCTGGAGGCTTCGGCTGGCAAGCGCCGGCCGCAGGCGCGCTGCTGGCAGCCGTTATTGTGCTTTATGACGCCTGGCACAAAGCAAACCCGGTCGGTCCCCTGATCATGGGGCTTTGCCGTTTGCTGGTTTATTTGATCGCCGGGCTTGCGGCTGCGGGAGCGTTCCCTGAGCGGCTCCTGATCGCCGCAGCCGTCTCGCTTTGTTATCTCGTCGGACTGACTTATGTCGCAAAGCAGGAAAGCCTACGGCGGATCGATGATTTTTGGCCGCTTGTCTTTCTTGCCGTACCGTTCGTCTATGGCCTGCCGCTCGCGATTGCGAGACCCGCGGGCCTTGTGCTGTATGTTCTTTTGCTGGCGGCCGTGATCGGCGCGCTGACATTTCTGTTCCGTCCGGCAGTACCTAACGTTCGGTATGCCATCATGCTGCTCATTGCCGGCATCAGCCTGCTCGATGGTTTGTTCATGGCCGGCCACGGGGCGCCGTTACTCGCCGCGGCCGCGGTTGCGGCGTTTTTGCTTACACTGGCGTTCCAACGATGGATTGCGGGCACGTGAGATGACGACAACCACTCCCGCAACGCTGCTGCAAGCCTGGCTGCGCCGCCAATTGCCGGGCGAAGCGGCGGATTGGCTCGAGGGCCAGGCGGCGACGCTGACGGACGCGCAAACCGATCGCGGCTTTTTCCTCGCGATCAGCCTGGTGCACCGCCGTATCGGCAAAGCCGACCTTAATTTGTTGGCTGCAGATATAGGCGCGGCGGAAGCCGCGCGCGCCGGCTGGCGGCCAGCCGGCTGGAGCCTGGATCAGGCGGCGCGAATATTTCTTCTTCTCGTTGTCGGCGGCACGCCGGCGCGATTTGCCGAACGTCTCGAGCAGCTTTTCGTCACCGCCGATGTCGGCGAGCTGATCGCCTTTTACCGCGGCCTGCCGCTTTATCCGGAGCAGCCGCGTTATATCGAGCGCGCCGCCGAGGGTGTGCGCACCAACATGAAAGCCGTCTTTGAGGCGGTCGCGCATAACAACCCCTACCCCGTCGAGCAGTTCTCCGAGCACCGTTGGAACCAGATGCTGGTCAAGGCGCTGTTCATCGGCAGCACACTGCATCCCATCGAGGGCATCGAGCGGCGCTGGAATCCCGATCTCACCCGCATGCTTTGCGATTACGCGCACGAGCGCTGGGCGGCGGGCCGGCCGGTCAGTTACGAGCTGTGGCGCGGAGTGGGACCGTATGCCGACAGCGCCGCTGTCGCCGACCTTACCCGCGTGCTCGACATCGGCGGCCCGGTCGAGCGTCAAGCCGCCGCGCTCGCACTTGCGTCAAGCTCGAACGCCGAAGCCGCGGCGGCGCTGAACCGCGACCCGGCCCTTGCCGCGGCGGTCCGCGCAGGCGATATCAGTTGGGATGCGCTCGCCGCGAAGCATCTTTCGCCAAGCTGAAGGAGGAGTGCCATGACGTATATCGATCCGCATATCCACATGCTGGCGCGCACGACGGCCGACTACGAGGCGATGGCGGCGGCCGGTATTGTTGCGATCGTCGAGCCCGCCTTCTGGATCGGCCAGCCGCGCACTGCCGTCGGCGCCTACATTGATTATCTTTCCACTCTGGTCGGCTGGGAGCGGTTCCGCGCCGCCCAATTCGGCATCCGCCACTACTGCTCGATCGGTCTGAACAGCAAAGAGGCCAATAACGAGCGCCTCGCCGAAGAGGTTATGGAAATCCTGCCCCGCTTCCTGCTCAAGGAAGGCGTCGTGGCGGTCGGCGAGATCGGCTACGACGAGCAAACACCCGCCGAAGACAAATACTTTCGCGCCCAACTGGAGCTGGCGAAAGAGCTCGACATGCTGGTGCAAATTCACACGCCGCACCGCGACAAGAAGCGCGGGACGCTGCGGTCGATGGAGGTTTGCCTGGAGCACAAATTGCCGCCCGATCGCGTCATCGTCGACCACAACAACGAGGAGACGGTCGAGGACGTGCTGAGCCGCGGTTTCTGGACGGCCTTTACCATTTACCCACGCACCAAGATGGGCAACGAGCGGATGGTCGAGATCGTCCGGCAATACGGTTCGGACCAGATTTTCATCAATTCCAGCGCCGACTGGGGCGTGTCCGATCCGCTGGCCGTTCCGAAAACCGCCCAGCTCATGCGCGAGCGCGGCATAGCCGACGGTCACATCAAGAATGTGACTTACGACAACGCGCTCAAGGCATTTGCCGCCGGCGGCCAAATGAAGGAAAGCGACTGGCTGTCACCGCCGGCCATCGATCAGCGCACGTTGTTTGAAGGCAACTCGGTGCTGCGCGGCGGCCAGGAGCCTCGCATCGACGGAAAGCGCAGCGCCAAGGAGAAGATGCTGATCGAGTAGACGCGCTTCAGCGGCTGACTAGCGCGCGCCCGGCGGCAATCAGCGCGTCCTTCTCCTGGGAGCTGAAAGTTCGCTGGCCGCGATTGGCAATGCCAAGCGCTCCGACGACGCGCTGACCGTCAAACACGGGAACGACAATCGCTCCTTCCATCCCGGTCGCCTTGGCGCCGGGGCGTACGTCCGCGCTGGTGTCGGTTTGAATATTGCAGGCATCGACCGGTTGGCCACGTTCCACGGCGAGGCCCGCCATGCCTTTGCCGACTGGAATGATGCGGATCACCTCGATCACGGGCGGCGGGAAGTGTCCGCATACCTCTTGCAGGTGTAAGAGGCCATCGTCGCCGATGAGGTGCAGCGTGCCGGTATCGGCGCCGAACTCGCGCACAATGCGGCCGAGCGCGTCAGCCGCATTGTTCGACATCTCCGTGTCCGCAGGCATCTTTTTGCTCCGTCTCCGCGCGGCGATTACGTAGTCTTCTCAATCCGACACTATTTGCAAGGCCTCACTTCCTGGCAAGCCATGCCGCCATGGCCGCGATGTCTTGCACAGTAAGGTCTTTCATGAATGCCGTCATGCCATTGTTGTTGCTGCGCGCGCCGGTGGCGAAGTCGATCATGATCTTGTGCAGATAGGCTTGCGTCTGGCCGGCGAGCCGCGGCGTGATGCTATCGCCCTTGAGATCCTGCAAATGACAGCTCGTGCATACGATTCCCGCGTTGACGCGCTTGATCGTCCCGACGATGTCGTCCGGTGGACGGGGCTGCTCCAAGTTGGGCCAGGGTTTTTTTGAAAAATATTGCGCGAGCGGCATCAAGTCAGCTTGTTCCAGCGTTTGCGCGATGGCCGCCATCTGCTCGCTCTGGCGCGCCCCGGATTTGAAATCGCGGAGCTGCGCGAACAGGTAACCGAAATTTTGTCCCCAGATCACCGGCACTGGAAAAGACTGTTTCGCGGGCACACCGTCATCGCCGTGACAGGCCGAACAAATTTGCGCCTTTTCCTGGATGCTCTGCGCCTGTCCGTTTGAAGTCGCTAGACCCAAGAGCAAAACAATCGCGGCGGTTTTTTCTGCAGTTCGCATTCGCTTTTCGCTGAAAGGCACGACAGCGGACCGGCCGCGGTCCCGCCGCTGTCCGCGGTGGCGATCATCTCGGACGTAGCGGTTTTTAATTCACTTTGCCGTGAAGGCAATGATGCCGTTTTGCATGCTTCGCCTCAAGGCGATCGCGGATCGAGCGTTTTAAAACGCGCTCGCAATCGCTTGACAGCGACTGCGGCGCTTCTATACTTAACTACATGGTTAAGTATAGCGGTGCACCGCTTGACCGCACCTTTGCCGCGCTGGCCGATCCGACGCGGCGCGCCTTGGTCGCGCGTCTTGCCGACCAGCCCGGACTTTCGGTAAGCGAGCTGGCCGAGCCATTTCGCATGTCGCTGCCGGCGATTATGAAGCACCTCGATGTGCTCTCCGACGCCGGATTGGTGGCGCGCAGCAAGGCCGGCCGCACGGTCGCCTGCCGCCTTAATGCCGCTCCGCTGGAGAGTGCAGTCACGTGGCTCAATCGCTATGAGCGCTTTTGGTCCGAGGCCCTGCGTCGCCTTGCTACGTTCCTGGAGGAGGAAGAGTCATGGACGTCCGAGCCCCCGTCAAACCAAGTCTCACCATCAAGCGGCGCTTCAAAGCGTCCCCCGCCAAAGTCTTCGCCGCCTGGACCGACCGGGAAAAAGTGAAACACTGGATGGGTCCGGGCCCAGTCCGCGTCATCGACGCCGACACCGATGCGCGCCCCGGCGGCCGCTACCGCTGGCACATGCAGTCGCCGGAGGGCAAGGATCACGACGTCAGCGGCGTCTATCGCGAGGTGGTGGCCAATGAGAAGCTGGTTTTCACCTGGGCCTGGAAGTCGGCGCCGGAGGAGGAATCACTGGTCACCGTCCTATTCCTGCCCGATGGCGACGGCACCCTTCTCACTCTAACCCACGAGCAATTCGCCAGCGACGAGGCGCGCGACGGCCACCGGCAGGGCTGGGAGGGCGCGCTCGATAAGCTCGAAAAATTCGTCAGCGGCTGAACGCAACGAAATCGGAAATCGAAAAACAGGAGGAGTCACATGTCGGAGCACGGCCAATTCCACTGGAACGAGTTGATGACCCACGACGTCGAGAAGGCAAAGAGATTTTATGCCGAGACCATGGGATGGACCTACGATGCGATGCCGATTCCGGAGGGCGGCACCTACACCCTCGCCATGTCCGGCGGCATCCCCGTGGCAGGCATACTCGACGTCAACGGTCCGGACTTCGACGGCACACCGGAAAGCTGGATGCCCTACATCGCCGTCGACAATGTGGACGAGCGCGTGAAGATGGCGACAAAGGCTGGCGCCAAGGTCGTGAAGCCGGCATTTGAGATCCCTGGTGTCGGCCGAATTGTGATCTTGCAAGAGCCAGGCGGCGCCAGCGTCGGCTGGATGACGCCGGCAAATTGATAAAACCTCTCCCCGCCCGCGGGCGAGAGAGAAACCAGGGAGTAGCATATGCAACCGCATAAAATCGTCCCGCACCAGGAATGGCTCACCGCGCGCAAGGCGCATCTCGCCGACGAGAAAGCGTTTACCCGCGCCCGCGACGCGCTCAGCAAAAAGCGGCGTGAGCTCCCCTGGGAGAAAGTCGAAACCGATTATTTGTTCGACGGCCCGAACGGCAGCGAATCACTGGCCGACCTATTCGGCGGCAAGGACCAGTTGATCGTCTACCACTTCATGCTCGGCCCCGGATGGGAAGCCGGCTGTCCAAGCTGTTCGCTTCTTGCCGATCATTTCGACGGACTGGTCATCCATCTCGCCCAGCGCGATGTCGCCTTCGTCGTGGTGTCGCGGGCGCCACTCGCTGAGATCGAGAAATTCAAGAAGCGGATGGGCTGGAAGTTCAAGTGGGTGTCGTCGTTCGGCAATGACTTCAACTTCGATTATCAGGTCTCGGCCTCGCCGGACGAGAAGGCGAGCGGCAAAGTTGCCTACAATTACGAGGTCACCACCTTCCCGAGCGAGGAACGCCCCGGCGCCAGCGTGTTCTTTAAGAACGATGCCGGCCACGTCTTTCACACCTATTCGACCTATGGCCGCGGCCTCGACATATTCATCGGCGCTTACAACTTCCTCGATGTGGCGCCGAAAGGCCGCGACGAGGAAGGCCTCGCCTACGGCATGGCCTGGGTTCGTCATCACGACCGCTACGAGGGCGGGGTGATCGATCCGAAAGCCACGTACCAAGAGCCGAAAAAATCGGATTCCTGTTGTGCTTAAGGCGTTCCGTTGTAGGGTGCTGAAAAAAGCAACGCGAAATTACGCTCGCGAATTCTACTGAGCCCAATCCGGGTTGCAGATAAAGGGGGGAAAATGTCGACCGAACTGAAATATCTGGCGCTGACGTCGCTGCTGACCGCCTCGCTGTGGATTCCCTACGTCGTGGCGCAAGTGATAACCAACGGACCGTTAAGCGGACAAAATTACGTCGACCCGACGCCGCGCCCGGTGCCGCTTTGGGGTCAACGCGCGCACCGCGCTTACCTCAACGCCGTCGAGACGTTCGCGCCATTTGCGGCGCTGGTCATTGCGGTGCAGCTCGCCGGCAAGAACGACGGCATGACCGTGTTTTGGGCGACGAGCTTCTTCTGGATACGCGTCGCGCACGCGGCCGTATTTCTCGCGGCGGTTCCCTTCATCCGTACGATCCTCTTCGTGCTCGGATGGATTTGCGTGATCGGCTTGTTCTTCGAGTTGATGAAGTAACGACTAAATCGAACGCGCTTCCGGTGGCTCGCCTTGCGGCTTAGCCGATTTTCGGCAGCGGCTTTTTGAAAACCAAGGCGAGCCACTGAAGTCCGGTGACGATTTGGGTCAGCGCCGTGAGCCATAAGTGCAACGTGGCGAACACAAGTCCGCCGATAAGCAGCGCCAAGCCCGTCGGAATGCAGGTCAAGAGCGGCGGCCTCACTGGGTGGCGCAGCATCGGGATGAGCGTGAAACAGAAAAAGACATTCCCGGCCGCCAGCACCACATCCTGCCAGCGCTCGTAGTCGAAGAGCAATTGCAACTCTCCATCTGTAAACATTTT
>DATNNI010000298.1:0-3486 GCA_035601915.1 Xanthobacteraceae bacterium | reverse complement strand
GGGGACCGCCACTTTATGTCAACGCCAAGATGCGCGAGACCGGGAAATACGAGCAGTACGTCTATGGCGGCAATAAATCCGTCCACCTGCGAGACGGCATCGTGGTCTCGGTTTCCGTTAAGGGTCGCGGTCACAGTCCGGATGAATTACAGCGCTGAATAATCGCCGCGGCCGCGGTGAGCGTGATTTTCGGTTTAAAGAACGTCGTCCGACAACGCCGCGTCGTCGCCAACCGGGCGGGCTATTCCGCGGCTTGCCGCAACGCGCGCTCGAGCGCCTCGTCGAGGCCGCGCCCGACAGCGGAGACGTGTTCGTCGCCGAATTGCCCGAACTGGGACGACGGTTTGTCGTACTCGAAGATTGTGCGACCTCGTTCGTCCTCGTAGAGGAAGACGCGCAGCGGCGCATAAAGGCCTGCCGGCAAGCGATGACGCGTCATCTTTGATGCGGTGTGCGGATTGCCAATTTCGTATTGCAGCGCTTTGCGTGGCAGTCCGACAACTTGCAGAAGCGCCCCATGATCCCGCTTCAGAAATATGAAAAGCGGCTGACCTCGCTCCAGCTCCGTCGCCTTCTGCTCATCGCCGTGTCCCAGGGCCTCCGCTATTGCGGGATCAAGCTGCGGAACATTTCTCTCAAGCGCCGCCACGACGTAGGCGAATTTTTTAGTTGTCTCTATCTTGATGTGCTCGACTTGCACCACCTGCGGCGTGAGGATCGGATCGGCCATGGTTCTCTCCATTCCGGCGAACAGCAGAATTAACGAACAGGCCGCCAGCGTGACCAAAGTCCGCGATGTTCGCCCAGCGTTTTTTGCTTTGACTTCTCCGGTGTCGACGATTTTGGTTGGCGCGGTAATGTTGCTGGCGTCATCCATAACACTTCTCCTGTTCTGAGGGACGCTGGTGGCGTCGCCATCGTGTTTAGTCAGGCCGTCACTGGCGTCGGGCAGCGCGCACGGCGGCGCATGACCGCGGTGAGCGAGAGGGCCGCAGCTACGCATATTGCACCAATCCAGCCGAGCGCGAGCGGTGAGGCGCTGGTCAACGTCAGCGAGCCGAGGGCTGCGCCGCAGGAAAAGCCGAGGAACTGAAACGACGCGTTCAGCGAGAGGGCGACCGGCGCCACCTTCATGCCGGCGATGCTGATGAGCCGCGCCTGCTGGGCAGGCCAGAACGCCCACGCCGATACGCCCCAGAGGATTATCGCCAGCAGAATCGGAGCGCGGGCGGCGTCCGGCGGCAGTATCACGGCGCTCGTGGACAGGCAGAGAAACGCGAGCGCCAGCACCGACAGGCTCGTGACGACCACCGGGAAATAACCGAAGCGGTCGGTCAGGCGGCCGCCAAGCCGCAAACCGATCACCGCCGCGACGCCCCAAGTGAACAGCACGATGCTGACGGACAATCCGGTAAGTCCCGCGGCGCGCGCGAGGAATAACGCGAGGTAGGTGTAGACAGTAAAGGCGCCCGTCGCCCAAAGCATGGTGCTGAGCAAAGCCAAGAGTACCGCGGGCTGCTGCACAACATCGAGGCGCTCGCGCAGGCTTGCGACCGGAAGCCGGCCGGCGATATCGCGGGGAAGCCCGGCCAATAGTCCGGCGGTCGCGATCAATGCGAGCGCGCCGATGGCCGCGAAATTCACGCGCCAGCCGAAGCGGTCACCGATCAATGCGCCGAGCGGTACGCCAAGCGCAACCGCGACGCTGCTGCCGCCGGTGACAATGGACAGCGCCGTTCCGCGCCGCGACACGTCGACAATGGCGCTGCCGAGCGCATTGGCATTCGGCACATAAAGGCCGGCGGCGATTGCCAGCAGGATGCGCGCCGTCAACAAGCCGGTGTAGGTGTTAGCCGACCAGGCGACGAAGTTCGCCGCCGCGAATGCCAGCATAGAGGCGATCAGGAGCCGCCTGCGGTCAATGTCGCCCGTGAGCGCCGTCAGGAGCGGCGAACTAAGCGCGTAGGTCAGGGCAAACACCGTCACCAGCTGGCCCGCGCTCGCGATGCTCACCGACAAGTCGCGGGACAGATCGGGCAACAGCGGCGCGATCATGAATCCCTCAGTGCCGATGGCGAAGGTACCCAGCGCCAGCCAATAGAGCCGGCTCACTGCGACGGGTGACGCGTTGGTCATGATAGGCTCCATTTTATAAGACGGTCGGTCATCTTGCGTTCAGACAAATAAAAAAATGGGCTGTGGAAGGACATGGACGTGGAACTCAGACCAAGATTTGGGTGAAGGCGACGGTCATAAGGCGGTCGAAGGCGCGGCCGCTCTTCTCGACCCGCGCGCGCAGCAGAGCCCCCTCATAGGCGTCGAGTAGAAACGCAGCGAGGTCAGCCGCAGGGGCCTTGGTCGAGATCGAACCGTCCGCTTGAGCTTCAGCGATGACCATGGCGACATCCGTCGACCACGAAACATAAAGGTGCGCCAAGCGCTCGCGAATCATCTGGCTTTGGCCGGCGAGTTCGGCGCTGAAATTTCCCAATAGGCATCCGCGGCCGAAACCCTCGCTGGCGAAGGATTCGTTGAGCCGTTCGAAGTGGGCGCGTAGCCGGCGCAGCGGAGGAAGCGACGTATCGGACAGCGCGGTACGGCGCGGGTTGTTGCGGCCGTAGCGATCGACGACTTCGGCGCCCAGGGCTTCTTTGCTCTCGAAGTGATTATAGAAGGAACCTTTCGGCACGCCGGCGGCGTCCGTGATGTCCTGGACGCCAGCGCCATTAAACCCCTTCTCAATCAGGACCTTAAGGCCGGCGTCGATGATCTTTTCGCGAACATTTGGTCTAGGCATGCTTATTCAATATGACCAGTCGTCTTAGATGTCAAGCCTAGCCCGCTCACGCCAGTGGCCAGGAATGCCGGTATGTAGCGGATGGCACGGGACCGGTTATCTAGGACGGACTATGACGAGTGGTAGAAGGCGAGGGCCTTTCGCCATCAAAAAGGGAGGACGGGCGATGAACGAACAAAATCTGGCCATCGACACTTTCGTGCCGGCGCTGCGTACGCTGGCGGGTGTGCTCGACAAGGCCGCCGCGCATGCGCGCGAGAAGGGTACCGAGCCAGAGGCGCTGCTGAAAGAGCGGCTGGCGCCCGACATGTTTCCGTTGAGCTCGCAAATTCAAATTGCCTGTTACCACGCCAAGGACGGCAGCGCGCGCGCCACCGGCCAGGAACCGCCGAAGATTGACGTCAAGGAGCTGACGTTCGACGAACACAAGGCGTTGATCACGAAGACGGTGGATGCTTTGCAGGCGATCGGCGCTTCGGAATTTGCCGAAGCAACAAAACGCAAAGTCGATCTGTCGCTTTCCAGCGGCCGCGTCTTTGAATCGAATGCGCTCGAGTTCGTTCAGCATTGGTCGATCCCGCATTTCTATTTCCATATCGTCACTGCCTACGACATTTTGCGCCACCTCGGCGTGCCACTCGGCAAGCGCGATTTTATGAGCGGCATTACCCAGGGCTACGTCCGGCAGG
>DATNNI010000297.1:0-3446 GCA_035601915.1 Xanthobacteraceae bacterium | reverse complement strand
GACCGGTGAGGACTTCGAAGCCTACCGCTATTCGCTGGAGCGAACCGTGCGCAAGGAGCTCGAGCGAAGCTGGCGCGTGTTCAGGCGCGATCCTTCCGCTGCGTTCCAGATCGTCAGCGACGGGAGCCATGCACTGCGCATCCTTGCGACCATGGAGGTTCAGCAGGGCGCGCGGATGCAGCATCTCGGGTTGAACTTCATTCTCAACGACGAGTCCTGTGCCGCATTCTATCGCCATCTTGTCGGCGACAATCTTCGTGGCGGCTATGCCGTGCTGTCGGCGCTGACCGCCGGTGAGGAGGTGGTCGCGACCCTGCTCGGCATTCGTGTCGATTCGCGTTACGTGATGGTGCGGATCAGCAATGCCGGCGAGAAATGGTCGAACTGCTCGCCGGGCCGGCTGATCATCGAACGCACCATGGCGGCCTTGCATCGGGATGGTGTCCGGCAATTCGATTTCAGCGTCGGCAATTATGCCTATAAGCGCCGGTTCGGCGTTGCGCCGCTGCCGCTCGCCGATATCACCGCGGCGTTAAGCTGGCATGGATTGCCCTATGCATGGCGCGACCGCGCCGCGCGCGAACTCCGGCGCCACCCGCGGCTGGCGGCACAGGTGGGCCGCGCGCTCGGCAAGCCGCCCTCGCGTGAAGAGAACTGATTCTCCTTTAACTGGAACATGCCGGGATTTCCGCTTCATCTCTCCCGGAGCAAGATGGAGCGCGCCTCGTTTGCCAAACAAAATGAACTAAAGCGGTCGCACCACGCCTGGCTGGCCCGGCGCGCATTCCAGCGCATCGCGGTCCCACTTCGCAGCATTGGCCGCGGCGTCATAGCTGCTTTGCAGAAATTCGAGCAACATCTGGTCCGGCCGCGTGGCCGTGCGCACCGCCTCATAGGGCAGGATGAATTCGCCGAGCGCTTCGCTGAAGAAAGCCGCGGCAGGCCGCACCGGCGTGGCCCGGTAGCCTTGCGGTTCGGGATAGGCATAGGAATAGAACGCAGGATAGTCGATCGCGCCGCTGCCTGGCCAGAATCCGGCGCTGCTCTCCTCATGGGAATAGGCTTCGCAAACCACCGCGTCGGATAGATTGGGTACTCCGCCAGGATGACGCGGCGCGCGGCGGCCCGAAAAGCGTGTCGCCGCGAGATCGAAGCTGCCCCAGAAGAAATGCACCGGGCTCGCCTTGCCGAGAAAGCCGGTGCGGAATTGCTTGAACACGCGGTCGACATTG
Source organism: Xanthobacteraceae bacterium (assembly GCA_035601915.1). Classification (GTDB taxonomy): domain Bacteria; phylum Pseudomonadota; class Alphaproteobacteria; order Rhizobiales; family Xanthobacteraceae; genus BOG-931. Next base: position 2,214 of record DATNNI010000297.1, on the reverse strand, counting down.
ACCAGAATTTGCAGGAAGCGCCGCACCGCGTCCGGGTCGTAGGACGCGTGTTTTGTATCCAGCGAAAACCGGATCGGTTCCGGCAATTCGCTTGGCATCTCGTCGATGACGATATCAATGCCGAGTTCTGCGAGCGCAGCGATCACCGCCGCATAGAAACTCGCGATCGATTGTCCGGCCAGGGCAAAACGTCGCGTTTCACCGTCGCTGGTCGAAATCCGTAAGTCATGGTCGATGAGATCGAAGTCGATCTGGAACGAGCGCGTGCCGTCCGGAATCGGCGAGGTCGTCAGGCCGCGCGCGGTGACGTAAAGCACGACGTGCCAGGAGTGATTGAGCCATGGGGTGCGCGCGGTGCGGATCTTGCCGATGATCTGGGTCCACAGATGCAAGGTCGCGTAGGTTTCGCGCCACTCGGCGGTGGGCAGTTCCGGCCACGGTACTTGCGGTGTTGGCACTTGCGGCTTTGGCACTTGCGGGGTGTTGCTCATCTGTCACCGCAAAAGACGGTCATCGGCCCTCACATGAATAAGGGCCGGGCACGAGCCGGCCCGCCCTTATAGGCGAACTCAAAGCGATTGGGGATGGATGCGACGGCTACTTCTTCGCGCCCTTGGCAAAGGCGGCGTCGACTTCATCTTCCTTGATACGCGCTGCCGGATTTCCGCGCTGACCAAGGTTTTGTTCCTCGGTGCCATCGCCCATCATGCCGGGATGCGGCGTGGCGGGGGGCTTTTTGCTACCCTTGTCGGTCTTCTTGGGATCGGGCTTGCTTGTCATCTCGTGTTCTCCAGGCGCGGGGGCGCGTGACCCAACTCGGTGCGTGCCGTTTGGTTCCGCGGCCGCACCGATCAGGACCGACCAAAACGCACGGGGCGGCACTCACCGAGAAGAATGCCGCCCGCGAGGCTTCAGCCATGCAGTTTTTTCGCAGTCTCCGCGATCGCACGTCCCTGATAGCGCGCCGCTGCGAGCTCGTTTTCGCTGGGTTGGCGGCTGCCGTCACCGCCGGCAATGGTAGTCGCGCCATAGGGCGAGCCGCCGGTGATCTCGTCGAGCTTCATCTGGCCGCCAAAGCCGTAATCCAGGCCGACGATGATCATGCCGAAATGCATCAGATTGGTGATGATCGAGAACAGCGTGGTTTCCTGGCCGCCGTGCTGGGTCGCCGTCGAAGTGAAGGCGCCGCCGACCTTGCCGTGCAGCGCGCCTTTGGCCCACAGGCCGCCCGCCTGGTCGAGGAAATTCCCCATTTGCGACGCCATCCGGCCGAAACGGGTGCCGGTGCCGACAATGATCGCGTCATAATTCGCGAGCTCTTCGATCTTGGCGACCGGCGCGGCCTGATCGACCTTGTAGTAGGACGCTTTCGCGACATCCAGCGGCACCAGTTCGGGCACCCGCTTGATGTCGACCGACGCGCCGGCGCCGCGGGCACCCTCGGCGACGGCATTCGCCATGGTCTCGATATGACCGTAGGCGGAATAGTACAGCACTAGAACTTTCGTCATGGTTGGTCTCCGTGGGTTTGCGGGTGGTTTGATTTGTCCGGGAGGGAAGGATGCGCGGGCCGAGCAAGCCCGCGCATGATGTTGTGATGGGGATGCGCTGGTTCGGCTTACGCCGCGTCGACCAGCACCAGTTCGGAATCTTCCAGCGCTGTGATCTTGAGCCGCGCCTCGTCGCGGATCGCGACGCCGTCACGGGCGTTGACGCGGATGCCGTTGATATCCACGGCGCCCGCTGCCGGCACCAGATAGAGATTGCGCGCCTTGCCGGGGGCATATTCCGCGCTCTCGCCGGCCCTCAGCGTGGTGGCGAGCACCCGCGCGTCGGCCCTGATCCGCAGCGCATTCCTGTCACCTTCGAAACCGCTGGCGATGGTGACGAAATTGCCGGAACGATCCGACTTCGGAAACGGCTTGGCGCCCCATGTCGGCGGCCCGCCATGCGAGGTCGGCTCGATCCAGATCTGGAAGATCTTGGTTTTGGCGGGTTCGAGATTGTATTCGGAGTGACGGACGCCGGAGCCGGCGCTCATCACCTGCACGTCGCCCGCCTCGGTGCGTCCCGTGTTGCCGAGACTGTCCTGATGGGTGATCGCGCCTTCGCGGACATAGGTGATGATTTCCATGTTGGCATGCGGATGGGCGGGAAAGCCGGTGTTCGGCGCGATCTCGTCGTCGTTCCACACCCGCAACGCGCCATGGCCCA
>DATNNI010000296.1:0-3402 GCA_035601915.1 Xanthobacteraceae bacterium | reverse complement strand
CCTTGTCAAATATCGGCTCATTTCGGCAAACGCGCAGAACGGCGACTATATCGTCACCGCTTTCCTTCAAGAATCCACGGCGCTCGGCACGCTTGGCAAAATCTCAACGAATGTCGATGTCCTTCAACCGACCTTGGCGTTCGGGAAAGGCTGGGGCGATTTCGATATTCAGATGACCCTTAGCGAGCAGTTTCCGGTGGCCGGGCTTGCTGCCTACGGCAATTCCGCCAGCACGAACATGACGAACTTCGGCGATCCGTTTCTGTGGAATACCGCCTTCCAATATCATTTCCTGCAGTATTTTTGGCCGGAGCTCGAGGTCAATTACGAGTACTGGCCAAACGGCGAACACCAAGGTTTGAGCCAAGTATTGTTGACGCCGGGCATCATATTTGGGCGGTTTAAAATCGGACAAGACACGCCCACTCGGCCAATAAATCTGATCTTCGGCGTCGGCTATCAGGTCGCGGTAACTCCGAATCCGGTGGTCCAAAATAATTTCGTCGCGACGGTGCGCGTCACGTTCTAGGTCTCTTCCACCGGAGCGTGACCGGCGGTGAGCAGCACCTTCTGTCGGCAAACGTACGACCGTCAGGACGTACGCGACTGCCCGTTGGCGGCCAGCCTGTACCTTGTGCGGAACAGGGTTAGGGTGAGGGCAAACTGGCGGTCGCGCGACCAGTCACTTCTGGAACAGCCACCGCGCCAGCGCGGTCGCGGCGAGCGCACCGGCAAGCTGGGCGGTGATGAACGCAAGCACACCTCCAGGCGCAATGCCGGCGTAGGTATCCGAGAGCGCGCGGGCGATCGTAACGGCCGGATTGGCAAACGATGTCGACGCGGTGAACCAATAAGCGGCCGTTATGTAGAGCCCAACAGCATAGGGAATAGCCGCCGGCGTCCGCGCCGCGCATCCAAAGATTGTCAGCAATAGCCCGAATGTGGCGACAGTTTCCGCGAACCACTGGCCGGGGCCGGTTCGCGCGTTCATCGACACTTGCCACAGCGGAAGCTCGAACATGGCGTGCGCCGCGAGCACGCCGACAATGCCGCCGATGATTTGCGCGCCGATATACAGTCCGGCGATGCGTGGCGGCAGTTCACGCCGCAACGCCAGTGCAATGCTGACGGCCGGATTAAAGTGCGCACCGGACACCGGACCGAATGTCAGGATCAGCACCGCGAGAATGGCGCCGGTCGGTAGCGTGTTGCACAGCAGCGCCAGCGCGCCATTGCCGCCGGCGAGCCTCGCGGCCATGATGCCGCTGCCGACGACGGTCGCGAGCAAAAACGCCGTTCCCAAAAATTCGGCGGTGAGTCGCTTCACGTTCGGCCGATTTCATTGAGTTTCTTTTGCAATGTCAGTTGGTCGAGCGAGCGGATTGGCAATGCGCAGAAAATCCCGATGCGCTGACCGAGCATCCGGTAGGCATCCTTGAAGGCGAGCGCGACTTCCGCCTCCGTGCCCTTGGCCTCGGCCGGATCGGGCACGCCCCAATGGGCCGTCATGGGCTGGCCGGGCCAAATCGGGCACGTTTCGCCCGCCGCGTTGTCGCAAACCGTAAAGACAAAATCGAGCGGCGGCGCACCCGGCCTGGCAAATTCGCTCCACGACTTTGAACGGAAATTCGACGTGTCATGGCCGAGGCCTTGCAACAGACGAATCGTTTCGGGATGCACTTGGCCCTTCGGCTGACTCCCGGCGCTGTAGGCGCGGAATTTTCCTGCGTCTAGCTTGTTCAGGATCGCTTCCGCCATAACAGAGCGTGCCGAATTGCCCGTGCAAAGAAACAGCACATTATAGGGCTCGGTCACGTCACACCTGACAGCCGCACGTCTCAGCGGATTCAGGCGCGGGCGCGCAACACGACTTCCCGTGGGCCACTCGCGCGACGCGCTCACCAGTGCCGTCGCCATAATCGATGCTTTCGCCGCTCGTGTGGAATGTCTCCCACGAGATACCGGCGGGGTCGTCAATCCATGACTTTTCCGATTTGGCGTAGCAGCAAGAGGTTTGGCCTTGCTCGATGATGTTGCCGCCTGCCTCGTGCAGCCGCGCGTAAATCTCTTTCAGTTCGTCGCCATTGGCGGCCTGGATGCCGAGATGGTCGAGACCGGGCTCCCGCCCGCGCGTCGAGATGGCGAAGTTGACGCGCGGATCATCCAGCATCCATTTGGCGTAATCTGCCTTGGTGACGGCAGGCTGGGCAGCGAACAGTGCTGAATAGAAACCGATAGACCGCTTCAGATCATCAACTGCGACGTGCACGTGAAACCGTTTCATGACGAACTCCCTTCGGTTTGTGGACCGCCGCGGGCGCGCAGTCTTGCGCGCCCTGGCAACAATTCTCAGTGAGGAAGGAAACGAGGCCGTTCATCGCCTCGTAACGCGCCGCATAGATCATGGAGCGGCCGTCGCGGCGGACGGTGACCAATGCGGCGAAGCGCAGCCGATCGAAATGAAAGGTAAGCGTGTTGGGGGCGAGGCTAAGCTTTTCGGCGACTTGTCCCGCCGCCAAGCCTTCGGGCCCCGCCTGGACCAGCAGACGGAAGATTTCCAGGCGGTTTTCCTGCGCAAGCGCGGCCAAGGCCGCCACAGCATTCATCGTTTCCATATTTCAACGATTATCGAATTATAAGCCGTTAGTCAAGCGGCGATGCGTCCCGGTAGTGTCTCAGTTTGAGATTTCCGCCAGTAGCTCTCGAGCTGCCCAGGGCATGGGCATGGTGGCCATCCTACAGCTATGCGGGACCGCGCGGTCAATCCCTTACCGTTGGCGTAGGCTTTCTAATTGCGATCCGCTAAATAGGTACTAGCTGCGTCACTTTTTCCTTGACACGCGGTCCCCCTTTCAGTTACACGCTATATTACCTCGCTTTGTGCAGGGCGCCGTTCCGGACGGCATGCCGTGACAGCGAAGGCGGGGTGCGGTGCCCGCGCGCGGAATTGCCAATCCGCACCCGGCGGCCCTAGTGGTCCGATTCTAACATTCGCATCCCATCCCCGCACGCCGTCATGCGAATGTAGAATCAAAGGACCACTAGCAAATATGGGTGCCAGTGGAGCTTTGGATTTGACATTCTCTTCACGAGCAGCGGTTGGGGGGTAGCGAATGTCAAATCCGCTCCACTGGGTCCCCGGTCGACCGGCATAGACCGGTCCGCACGGAGCGTGCTTAACCTCGGCATTTTTGAGCGAAGCGGGCAAAACACCTGTTAGCCGCCGCCGCGGGAAACCCGGTTCTGGGGCTGAGCCATCGGGGTAGTAGCCGGTGGCGAGTGCCGCGGCGTGAGCGCCGAAAGGCGAGCGCGCAAGTCAAGCTGCGCGCTGCCGCGCTTTGCGCGGACGTTGGTAGGACAATGCGCCTTTCGGCGCTCCGCTTCCCTTTTTTGAAGCGGCGA
>DATNNI010000295.1:0-2980 GCA_035601915.1 Xanthobacteraceae bacterium | reverse complement strand
GATGAATTAAAACTGAACATGCGAGTTGGCGCTTGTGCGGAGACGGCAACGCGGCGTTAAGCAAGCCGCCGCTGCCCCAGTGCACCCAAACGATACGCCACGGGCGCCGGCGCAAGTTTGCAAAGGCGGCTTCGTCGGCTATCTTGCGCCTTCGCACGAAATGGGACTGCAAATCGGGAGAATCGGGATGAGAATTCTTCGCACCGCGACATTGGCCGCTGTTTCCGCCGTCGTGCTGGCGTTGAACGTTGCAGCGCCGGCTTTTGCCGCCGATCCGGTCGGCACCTGGCTCACGGGCGACAAGAAAGGCAAGGTGAAGATCGTCAATTGTGGCGGCGCAATCTGCGGCTCCTTAACCTGGATGCAGGAACCCAACGACCCTGAAACGCATCAACCGAAAACTGACAAGCACAATTCCGACGCGAGCAAGCAAGGCCGCCCGCTTATCGGTATTCCCATTGTGCTGAGCATGAAGCCGAACGGCGCCGATGTCTGGCAGGGCCAGGTTTACAACGCCGAGGACGGCGGCACGTATACCGGATCGTTCACCATGACCGGCGCCAACTCCGCCGAGCTCAAGGGCTGCGTCATGGGCGGGTTGATCTGCAAGTCGCAGACCTGGACGCGATCGAATTAGTAGCGTGGTGCGCTGCGCGTCAGCCTGACGGCGAAAGCGATGAGTCCTACCTCGCCCGCTGACCAAACAGCACCGCGCGCACCTTCGGGTCCTTGATGTCGACTGCCGAAGCCGCTTCAACGCGGATGGCAAGCGCGCGTTTTACCGCCGGCCGGGCGGCAATGGTTTCGAACCAACGCTGAAGCCGCGGAAAATCGGAAAGCTTTTGTCCCATGCGCTCGGCAAGCTTGACCCAGCCGAAGCTCGCGATATCGGCAATCGAATAGCGGCCGGCCAGGAAATCGCGGCTTGCCAGACGCGTGTTGAGAACGCCGAGCAGCCGGTTGACCTCGTCGGTATAGCGATCGATGGCGTAGGCGATCTGCTGCGGCGCGTAGCGGCGGAAATGATTGGCCTGGCCGGCCATAGGGCCTAATCCACCCATTTGCCAGAACAGCCATTCATCGGCCGCAACGCGAGCGCGCTCCTCGCCCGGGTAGAACTTTCCGGTCTTGCGGCCGAGATATTGGAGGATCGCGCCGGACTCGAAAACCGAGATCGGCCGCCCGCTCGGCCCCGCCGGATCGACAATGGCCGGAATGCGATTGTTGGGCGAGATCGCCAAAAACCCCGGCGCAAATTGCTCCCCTTTTGAGATGTCGACGGGACGCACCACGTATGGCAGCCCGCACTCTTCGAGCATGATCGAGATCTTCCAGCCGTTCGGCGTCGGCCAGTAGAACAACTCGACCGGCGCCGCACGCGGCCGCGCCGGGTTGGCTCGCCGCCGCTTTGCCGCCATGCCCGGCCGGCCCCTCGAAGCGCTGCCTGTCCTCTTCATCTCATCAAAAGAAAAACGGCGCCGAGGAACATGTCCATGGCGCCGATGAGTTATTGGGAGGATATTTACAAGCACCGAGGGCGTCGGCGAGATTCCTGAAGCTTACGTCCGCCGCAGTGTGCTGCGGGAAGACCCGGATGCCCCATCGCTTCACTTCACCACCGCATAACCAACGATCGTGAAGCGTAAGCCCCCGTCTCGCCGACGCCCCCTGTTTCTCACTTGAGCCGGGGTGCCGCGGGCGATGAAAATCACCTCGCGACGACCACCGGCCCGTGTGATGCGATCTTCGCCTCAAGTCAGGTCGAAGACCTTTAACGGCATCGACTACTTCTTCTTCCGGCGCTTTGTCTTTTTCGCCGTCTTCTTCGACGCTGCCTTTGCTTTTCTCTTCTTCGCCATTGCTGCCCTCCTAGCCTGAGTGGATGGCGATATCGGTGCAGTGCCGTCGCGAATCGACGGACACTGCTACCCGATTACTACAGCAGGAAAAAAATAACAGTGACTCCACTCAATATTGTGTGTAAGTGCCGCGTCCCCCTCTTGCGCACATCGCGATCGACTGCATTGAGCAAGTACCCGCGGAAAACTTTTCTTGTGCGCGCTCAAACAAACACCACAGAATCAACACATCGCGAAAACCTCGATGTAATGCGGGTTTCTCGCATGCGTTTATTTGATTGCTGGTGTCGCGCTGGCGCATGGCGAGCGCGCTTCGTTGGCGTTTCCGAAGGCGGAATAATCGCTTGCGCGGCAAATTAGCCGCGGTGGAAAAAAATTTGCGCCGATTGCGCTTGCGACCGCGTTTACGGCCGCCGGAAGGAGCAAAACGCGCGAATCAGTGCAACCGATTCGCGGCGGCGAAGGCGTCGCGGCGCCGAAGCCGACCGCACGAGCGCATTGCCGACACCATCCTTCCGCGTCGATTTCGGCAGCGCGTAAAGACCGCGAGACTTCCTTTGCGGCGTCCGACGCACGGCAAAAATGCGCTTTTAAGTTCCGAGACGCTTTCTCAACAGCTCGTTGACGACTTGTGGATTGGCTTTGCCGCCCGACGCCTTCATCACTTGGCCGACAAACCAGCCGATTGCCTTCGGGTTTGACTTGGCGTCGCCGACTTTGTCGGGATTCTTGGCGATAATGTCATTGACGATCATCTCGATCGCCGAAACGTCGCTCACTTGCTGTAATCCGCGCTGCTCGACGATGGCGCGCGGATCGCCACCCTCGTTCCAGACGATTTCTAAAACGTCTTTGGCGGTTTTGCCGGAAATAGTGCCTTTCACAATAAGGCCAGCGACAGTTCCTAGCTGCGTCGGCGTGATGGGCGACGACTTGATGTCTTTGCCCGACGCATGAAGTCGGCCAAAGAGTTCCGTGGTTATCAAGTTTGCGGTGGTCGATGAGACTGCGACAAAGGTCTCTTTCGATACTTCATAATGCACCGAATACGATGAAGGATCGGATGATCCAACCGTCCGAAGCCCATTCGCAAAGCTATCTTCGTAAAAGTTGGCGGAGTC
>DATNNI010000294.1:0-10312 GCA_035601915.1 Xanthobacteraceae bacterium | reverse complement strand
GAGACGTTAGCGGCAAGAAATCCGATCTTCGAGCCGCAGTCGAAGCTGCGGCCGGCGAATTTCAAACCGTAGAAGGGCTGCGTCCGCGACAGCTCAATCATCGCGTCCGTGAGCTGAATTTCACCGCCGGTGCCGCGGTCCTGCTTCTCCAGAAAATCGAGGATCTCGGGCTGCAGAATATAGCGCCCGGTCAGGATTAAATTCGAGGGCGCGCGCTCACGTGGCGGCTTCTCCACCATGCTGGTGATCGAGAATACTTTGCCTTTCTGCGCACCGACGCCGACGACGCCGTATTGGTCGATCCGTTCCGGGGGAACTTCTTCGACGGCGACGAAGTTCGCCCGCTCGCCGGTCTCGCGAGCAGCATCGATCATCTGCGCGAGGCATCCGGGTTGGTGCTGTACCAGCACGTCGGGCAGCAGCAACGCGAACGGCTCGCGACCGATGAGTTCGCGGGCGCACCAAACGGCATGCCCGAGCCCGAGCGGTTCCTGTTGGCGGGTGAAGCTGGTGGTTCCCGGGTCCGGCAATTCCCGCCGCAATCCATCGAGCGCTTTCTGCTTCTGCCGCTCGAGCAGCGTCATTTCCAATTCGAACTGCCGGTCGAAATGATCCTCGATGACCCCCTTATTGCGCCCGGTGACGAATATGAAATGCTCAATGCCAGCCTCGCGCGCCTCGTCTACGACGTGCTGGATCAGCGGCCGGTCGACCACCGGCAACATTTCCTTCGGCATCGCCTTTGTTGCCGGCAGGAACCGGGTCCCAAGCCCGGCCACGGGAAAAACTGCTTTGCGAACGATTTTCATGGGCGCCAAGAGTTGCGGGACGTTCAACGCTTTGTTGCCAAATTCTGCGGTCAAATGAAGGTACGAACGGGCAGGGGCTCCAAACTACCCGGCGGGGCGTTGCCGTTCAATGAACGAAGACGGAGACATGCGCCACAATCGCTTGCCGGCTGCGAAGACGCCGGCCGATTTAAGGCTTCCGTAACGGCGTGGGGGCCCTTTGGCGTGTCGCGCTCGGATCGCGGTTCGCTTATGAAGTCCGCATCATGCTCGTTCCCGTCCCACTTTTACGCTTTGCCGGTATCGGCCTGATCGGTTTTGCATTGATCTATCCTGCCTTGGCGCAGGAAAAGCCGGACAACTGGCTGACACGGCTGTTCCAACCAGCGCAGCCTGCGGCAGTTCCCGCGGCGGCTGAAGGCGAGCGGCCTTGGAGCGGGCAACCTGGCGCGTCGGGAAACCCGCTTATGACGGCCGACGCCATCCGCTCCGCTGCGGCCGATTTCGCTAATTGCCTCGCCGCGTTGTGGCCGGCGGCGGAACAGCGCGGCATCACGCGCGCGACCTTTGCTCGCTATACCGAGGGTCTAACGCCCGACCTGAGCATCATGGACCTTCTCGATGCGCAACCGGAATTCACCAAGTCGACCTGGGATTACCTCGATCTCCTGGTCAGCGATGATCGCATTTCCCGCGGACGCGAAATTCTTTCGCAACACGCGCCGGCCTTTGCCGCGGTCGAACGCAACTACGGCGTCGATCGCCACATCCTGACGGCGATTTGGGGCGTCGAATCCAATTACGGCACCATGGGCGGCGATCGCCCGATAGTCCGCTCGACCGCGACTTTGGCGTGCGTCGGCCGCCGCCGCGATTATTTCCGCGAGGAATTCCTGTCGACGTTGGAAATCCTTCAGCGCGGCGACGTCAAGCCGGAGCGGTTGATTGGGTCGTGGGCGGGCGCGTTCGGACCAACGCAATTCATGCCCACGACGTTCAAGCGCTATGCGGTCGATTTCGACGGCGACGGCCGCCGCGACGTGGTCGACTCGGTCCCCGATCTCCTTGCGTCCACCGCCAACAACTTCAAAGAAAACGGCTGGCAAGCCGGCGCGCGGTGGGGGTACGAAATCGTGCTGCCCGCCGATTTTGACTATCGCGAGCTTGATCGCGCGGCGCAACAGACGGTCGCCAAATGGAGCGCGCTGGGGATCAAGCGAGCCGATGGAAAGCCGTTCGCACGGTTGTCCGATCGCGGCGACATATTGTTGCCGGGCGGAGCGCGCGGACCCGCCTTCCTCACGCTGCAGAATTTTCGCGTGATCATGAAATACAACCCGGCCGAGGCCTATGCATTGGCCATCGGGCATCTTGCTGACCGGTTGGCTGGTGGTGGTCCCTTCGTGCAAAGCTGGCCGCGCGACGAGCACGTTCTTACCGTCGCGGAACGCTATGAACTGCAGCAGCTTCTAGCGCGGCGCGGCTTCGATATCGGCGCGTCCGACGGGCTTCTTGGCCCGCGCACGCGGCTGGCTATCCGCAACTTCCAGGCCGCGAACGGGCAGATTCCGGACGGCTTTGCCTCAAGCCACGTGCTCGATCGCCTGCGCCAGCCCTAAGCGGTCCCTGATCGTCTATTTGTTGGCCGCGCCGAGGCCGGCGCGGGCATCTATGGAACTTTTCTCACGCCGATGGATTAGGGAACATTGATTATTTCCCCGGGAGCATTCAATGGAAACCGATCTTCGAAGTGCGACCACGATCGTGGACGCGCAACCCGCCGTGTCGTGGCCGGCAGTTGCCGCGGGCGCCGTCGCGGCGGCGGCGTTGACCCTATTACTCGTCGCGTTCGGCGCCGGCATGGGCTTTTCAGCCGTTTCGCCGTGGAGCGATAGTGGGGTCTCCGCAGGGACATTCAGCGTCGCCACCGGCATTTACCTGGTTCTAGTCGGCATAATGTCGTCGGCAGTTGGCGGCTACATTGCCGGACGCCTGCGGAGCAAGTGGACCGGCATCCATACCAATGAAGTGTTTTTCCGCGATACCGCCCATGGATTTTTGGCCTGGGCCTTCGCCGCGCTCATCTGCGCTACGGCGCTCGCCTCGACCACGGCCCACCTTGCAAACGGTGCGGGCGCCAGTCTTGCCGGCGCCACCGGCCAAGCCGCGCACGCAGCCAATCCAGCGGATGTCTATGTTGACAAGCTGTTCCGCGCACCCGCCGCCGGCGCTGCAGCAGCGGCCCCGGCTCAACCGGCAGACAACGCGTCGAGCACCAATAACGACAATGCCGCCGCCAATGCCGCGCCGATGGGCGGGGGCAATGGCGCGATGGGCAATGCGCAATCGCGGAGTGAGATCGTGCGATTGTGGACGGCCGATTTTCGCAATGGCGACGATCTAACGGGTGCCGACCGCAGCTATGTCGCGCAAGTGGTCGCCGCGCGCACCGGCATCAGCCAAGCCGACGCGGAAAAGCGAGTGAACGAGGTCGTCACGGAAGCGAAGAGCGCCATCGATAAGGCGCGGCGGTCCGCGGCCAAGCTGTCGTTCTGGCTCACGGCCGCGCTCCTGTTCGGCGCCTTTGCGGCAAGTCTCGCCGGTGCTGAAGGCGGCGCGTTGCGCGACGGCACTTGGAATGATCGCGTTCTTACCCCCCGCAACATCTAACTTGGAGTAAAAACATGGGCAGAGGTATTCTTCTGTGGCTTCTCGGCGTGCCAATCCCGATCATCATTTTGCTCGCGCTGTTCTGGCACTGAGGCAATAAGTCAAAAAACAAGCGGCGTGCCCCTCAAGGGGCACGCCGCTTCACTGCGTGATGTCTGCGTTTACAGCGTACGTGCCGCTTCCACCATGTTCTCCACCTTCGCTCGCAGAACCGGGATATCGCGCGCCGGATGGCGGCCAAACCCGCACGACGGCGACACCCAGAGCCGCTCCTCACCGACGACGCGAGCCCAATCCGCGATCCGCTCGCGGATTTTCTTTACTGATTCGATCCAGTAACTGCCCTCGTCGATGATACCGGCGGCGAGCTGCATGCTCTTTGGCATCCGTTTGAACGCATCGCGTTCGATCCATTGAAAAAAATATTTCACCTCGAAGGCGGCGACGTCGACAACGCCATCGAGCCGCTCGAGAATGTCGACCCAGGGCGCGCAGTGGAGCGCGTACGAGATCGGGCGGCCGCGCAGGTTGCCGTTGCAGAAATGCAGTGACTTCGTCGCCTTGACGCCCTCAAAGCACGGAGCGATCAGGTCGGCGGCTTGTTGCGCGGTCATCATGCCCATATTGACCTCACCGCCGAAGATCGGCGCGTCGAGTTGCACGTTCGCACAGCCCTCGTCGGCCATGGTCCGAAGCTCTTTGTTGACGATGGCGGTGAGGGCGGGCATCTGCTCCTTGAGCTTTTCGAGCTCATCGCGGCCGGCAACCGCGACTTCGTAGGGAGCGACGACGGCGGCTTTTTTCACCCCGCCGGGCAGCGTCTTTTCCCGGCGGAACGCTTCCAGATATCCCAGACCGTTCGGCGCGGTGATTTTGCCGACGATCTTGGCATGGGCCATATCATCGTAATCGAACACGTCCTCGGCCTGCGGCTTGTCGACCTCGAGGCCGGTAATGACGTTGTGCATGTGCAGAATGAAATTGTCGGTGTGGTACTCGCCGCCGGTCCACTCGTCGAGGCCGAGATCGCGCTGCTCCTGAATGGCTTTAGCCGCTGCGCGGTTGAGGATGCTTTCACTCTCCTGCGGCGAAGATTTGCCGGAGTGTACGCGGGCGAGATCCTGTTCCATTTCCTGATGAAGCCACCAGGATCCGACGACGGTGGTACGAACGGGCATTTCAAGTCCTCCTGAAGGTAGATGCTTGTTTTAGGTTTCTGAAATTGATGGATGGGAGCACCCGTCTCCGGCCGGTTCGGCCGGAGACGCGCTTTGATGGCCAATCGCAGGCGCGGCGGGCGAATGCGCCGCCGGGCCCCGCGCGGCTTACGCCCAGCTGGTCTTCAACTTGGCCGGCACGTAGTCGGTGTCCGGATAGTTGACGCCACCGACGGCGGCGAACCAATTATTGCGCCACTCGCCCACCGTATAGAGCCGGTTGAGCAGCTGGTTGCGCATGTCGTATTCGCCGAGGAGTGTGTTGTAGGTGTGGGTCTTGATGTGTTGGGCGATCGCCTCGCGATCCAGCGAGCCGACGCCTTCAATTGCCTGCGTCAGCAATTGATTGTTGGCGTAGTATAACGGGTTGCCGTTGAAGTCGGCGTCCACTCCGGTGACTTCCTTATGTAGCTTGTAGAAGGCCCGCGCTTCCGGAGTATCCGGTACGCCGCCCCAGCCGAAAACATTCTCCGCCGCCGTGCCGAATTTTCCGGCAAAGCCCGGGAAAGCGCAGCCGATCCCGTTGAAGTAGAATTTGACGTTAAAGTTCTCGATCTTGGCCTGTTCAGTCAGACCGAACGTGTCCGGCGGGTAAGACCAGGCGATGAACGCATCCGGATTGGTTGCGGCAGCGGCCTTGACTACCGGCGCGTAGTCTTGCGTGCCCAGCGGATATGACTTGTTGTAGACGATTTCGAAGCCGGCCGCCGGGAATGCCGTCTTGCTGATGTTGGAAATTTCGATTCCGTATTCGTCGGCGACATTGACCATGGCGACTTTGTTGCCGATTTCGCCGGAAGCATGGAATTTCTTCAAGAGACCGAGCGTCGTGTTTGCGTAATGGCTCAGCGTGCCGTTTCCGAAGAACAGCAGCGGATACTTCTTGACCAGTTGCGGCCCGAGCTCGGTGACGCAGGCAACGGGAATCTGTGGATAGCCGAGTTTGGCGAATGTCGGGACCGCGGCGATGTTGAAGCCGGTGCCGTAGAGTCCCGCAATCCAATCGACCTTGTCGATAGAGGCGAGACGCTCGATCGCCTTGATGGCTTCGGGCGGCTGGGTACGGTCGTCGTATTCGATCAGCTCGACCTTGCGCTGGCCGTCCTTGAGCTTAAGCCCGCCGGCCGCATTGACCTCATGCGCCCAAAGCCGCCACGGCGGAAAATGTGTGACCGCAGCGCCCGGCGCGAGCGGACCGGTTTTCGCGCCGACTACGCCGACCTTCACGGTCCCTGTATCTGCTCGTGCCGCGCGCACGAAGGGCGCCGCCAGCGCTGCAGCGCCGGCATATCTCAGCAAATCGCGTCGTTTCATATTGATCCTCCCTCAGCCGTGTTTTGTGTTATCGTGGGCTGCTGCCCCGAATTTTTTGTTATTTCACGCGCGCACTATAGCTTTTTTTGCCGAGGGCAAAAACATATCGCGCCAGGAAGTCTCGGCCGAAGCGGTCGTTTGTAATCTTGGCGTGTAAGCGGACCGCCGTTTACGACTTTAAGTGTATTTTATCGGCGACGGTCTCCCGTGTGGCGGTTCGGAAGTCGGCATCATTTTTGCCGGAACTCATCATGCGGACTTCTGAACCAAATCCACACGAGATCAATAGGTTTGCTAGTGTCCCTTTGATTTCGAAGTTCGCACAAGGGATTGCCGCCTGCTCATGCGAACTTCGGAATCGGGACACTAGTTTGGCGTATTTGGTCTAATATGTTTGCTAACACCTGCGTCGCCATGCTCGCCGCCTGGCGGATTTGGCGGCTTCGTCGGCTACGAACGTTCGAATGCAGCAATGACAATGGGTAACGCGCAAGCTCGGTGTCTGGCATTGATGGTAGCGGCGAGCGCAGCTCTGCCGCTTCCTGCCGCGGCGCAATTTATTGGCGGCCGCACGGCCTTGGTCGAGCGGCCGCGGGCCGAGCTGGTGCAGTTCCGAGATTTTTTCCGCTTCCCGTTCGGTGACGATCGTGATCGCGGCTTTGGGACCTATAGTCCCTCCTACCCGTTCAACCCGCCGCGTCCGGCACAACCTCTCGAAGCGACAAAGCCGCCGCCGCCGCGCAAGGTCGAAACGCAGCCGAGCTCGCTCGTACTGGTGATCGGCGACACGTTTGCGGACTGGCTTGCCTTCGGGCTCGAGCAAACGCTCGCCGATACTCCGGCCATCGGCGTCGTGCGCAAAATCCGTCCAAGTTCGGGGCTTGTCCGCTACGACGTGCGCCCGGACGCGCCGGACTGGTCGCAAGCGGTCAAGGATATGCTGGCGACAGAAAAGCCGAGCGCCATTGTCATCATGCTGGGCGTGAATGATCGGCTGCCGCTGCGCGAGCGCGCGGCGCCATCTAATAAAGCTTCGCCGCAAGGTCAGGGAATGGAGAAGACAACGCCCGGCAATCAAGGAACCGCAAATGCCGCGCCGGCGCCGAATGCGCCGCCGGCCGACAGTGAGCAGCCTGCCGCTAATGCGGCCGAGCCGCAGCGCCATCCGCCTGCCGGCAATTACGAGTTTCGTACCGACATCTGGGCCGAGCTTTACGAAAAGCGCATCGACGACATGATCGCCGCGGCCAAGAGTAAGGGCGTGCCCATATTCTGGGTCGGGTTGCCGGCAATCCGTGGCGCCAAATCGACAAGCGATATGAATTATCTCGACGAACTTTATCGCGCGCGGGCGGAAAAAGCCGGCATCACCTATGTCGATATCTGGGACGGTTTCATCGACGAGAAAGGTCAGTTTGTGATGCAGGGGCCCGACTTCCAGGGCCAAATCCGCCGGTTGCGCACCTATGACGGTGTAAACTTCACGAATGTCGGCGCGGACAAACTTGCGCATTACGTCGAGCATGAATTGCGGCGGGTGCTGACGGCGCCCGTCGTCCCGGTAGCGCTGCCCGGGCCAGAGGAGCAAGCGCCTGCCAAAGGCAATGCACCCCCCAAGGTCGGTCCGGTCGTTCCGCTCAACGCCGCCGTCGGAGGGCAGCCCGGAGAGCTGTTGGGCGCAACCGACCATCCGGGACAGCACGCTTCCGATCCGGTCGCGACTCAGATCCTCAATCATGGCGATGCGATCGCGGCGCCGCCTGGCCGCGCGGATAATTTTTCCTGGCCGCGGGCGGATGCGGGAGCGGCGGATGTCGCCGCGCCTTCGGCGCCGCCAAAGACTCAGGGCAGCGAGATCGCACCCAAGACCGATGGCAAGAAATCGGCCGAGACCAAGAACCAGTCCGGGCCGAATGCGGCTTCCGCAAAAAATCGCGGCACGCGTCAAGCACCAGAAAACGGGCAGTGAGCCGCCGCGGCGCTTATCGCGGCAACAGGCTCGATCCCATGAGATAGGCATCGACCGCGTGGGCGGCCTGCCGGCCTTCGCGGATGGCCCAGACGACCAGGGACTGGCCGCGGCGCATGTCGCCGGCGGCGAACACCTTATCGATTGAGGTGCGGTAATCGCCGGTCGAGGCAACGATATTGCCGCGCTGATCGAGCGCCGGATTGAGTTCCTTGATCATGCCCTCGTGCACCGGATGCATGAACCCCATCGCCAACAGCACAAGTTCGGCCTCGATCTCGAATTCGCTGCCGGGAATTGTTTTGAGCTTGTCGTCGACATGCACGCAGTGAAGCTTTTTTACGAATCCCTGCGCGCCGGAAAAGCGCGACGTCATGACGGCAAAATCGCGCTCGGCTCCTTCCTCATGACTTGACGAAGTACGCAACTTCAGCGGCCAGTTGGGCCAGGTCAGCATCTTGTTCTCGTGTAGCGGCGGCGCCGGCAAAATCTCGAAATTGGTCACCGACAGCGCCCCTTGGCGGATTGAAGTGCCGATGCAGTCGGAGCCGGTGTCGCCACCGCCAATGACGACGACGTGCTTGCCGTTGGCCAGGATCGGGTCGGCGCTATCGGACGCTTCGCCGCTCAGGCGCCGATTCTGTTGCGGCAGGAAATCCATGGCGAAATGGACGCCTTTCAGCTCGCGGCCGGGAACGGGCAGGTCGCGCGGCTTCTCAGCGCCGCCGGTGAGCACGAGCGCATCATGGTCTTCAAGGAGTTTTGCAGCCGGCAGATTGACGCCGACGTGGGCGCCGTAATGGAACACCACGCCTTCCGCTTCCATCTGCGTGACGCGGCGGTCCACGTGGGACTTTTCCATTTTGAAGTCGGGGATGCCGTAGCGCAGGAGGCCGCCGGCTTTGGCGTATTTCTCGTAAACGTGAACGGAGTGACCGGCGCGCGCGAGCTGCTGCGCGCAAGCTAGTCCCGCCGGCCCGGAGCCGACAACCGCAACGGTCTTGCCGGTTTTTGTTGACGGCGCTTCCGGGATCAGCCCTTGGGCGATGGCGCGATCGGCAATGGCGCATTCGATCGATTTGATGGTGACCGGGTTGTCGTCGATGTTGAGCGTGCAGGAGGCTTCGCAAGGCGCCGGGCAGACGCGTCCGGTGACTTCGGGGAAATTATTGGTCGAGTGCAGGTTGCGCGCCGCCTCATCCCAATTGCCGGCATAAACGAGATCGTTCCAGTCGGGGATCTGGTTGTTGACCGGGCAGCCGGGTGTTCCCGGCGTGAGCGAACCCGTGCCCTGACAAAAGGGCACGCCGCAATTCATGCAGCGCGCGGCCTGGGTCCGGTAGTCCTGTTCCGGCAGCGGCACGACGAATTCGCGCCAATGACGAACGCGCTCTTGGACCGCTTCGTAGTCGCGGTCTTCGCGCTGGTATTCGAGAAACCCGGTGACCTTGCCCACGTCGCTCTCTGCCGCGCGCCCTATTCCGCGGCTTGCATGGCCGCGGTCTGCGCCTTGAGTTCATTGAGAGCACGACGGTACTCGATCGGCATCACTTTACGAAACTTGGGATACCAGGTCGACCACTCGGCCAGAATTTTCGCCGCGACCGTCGAATGGGTAAAATGCGCGTGCCGCGCAATCAGGAGCCGGAGCCGCGCGGCGTCGCGTCCGCTCATGTCGGCCATCACTTCCACGAGGCCGTGCGATTCAAGATCGCGGGATTGACCGAAAACCCGCTCGCTGACCGCCTCCTCGGCCGGCATCGGCTCAAGCTCCACCATGGCGAGGTTGCAGCGCGAGGCGAAAGTGCCGTCTTCGTCGAGCACGTAGGCAATGCCTCCGGACATGCCGGCGGCGAAGTTTCTGCCGGTACGGCCGAGAACGACCACGACACCACCGGTCATATACTCGCAGCAATGATCGCCGGCGCCTTCGATCACGGCAGTCGCGCCGGAATTGCGCACGGCGAAACGCTCACCGGCAACGCCGCGAAAATAGCATTCGCCCTCGATGGCGCCGTAAAGCACGGTGTTGCCGATAATGATGGATTGCTCGGGAACGATGGCCGTGTTGGTCGGGGGACGAACCACAATACGGCCGCCGGATAGACCTTTGCCGACATAGTCGTTGGCATCGCCTTCCAGCTCAAAGGCGACGCCGCGCGCAAGGAACGCGCCGAAACTCTGTCCTGCCGTGCCCTTGAAGCGTGCGACGATGGTATCGCTTGGCAGGCCGTCATGGCCGTAACGCTTGGCAATCTCGCCCGACAGCATGGCGCCGGTGGTGCGGTCGGTATTGGTAATCGGCAGGTTTATCCGGACCGGTGCACCGCGCTCGAGCGCGGCTCGTGCCTCCT
>DATNNI010000293.1:0-2043 GCA_035601915.1 Xanthobacteraceae bacterium | reverse complement strand
CGTTTCTCCTAATTACCGGACGTCATTGCGAGCGAAGCGAAGCAATCCAGACTTCGTGCCGATCTGGATTGCTTCGTCGCTTTCGCTCCTCGCAATGACGAGCTAGCTGCGAACCTGCTGAACCTTCGCCCGCGCGGCGGCGCGTTTGTGCTTGGCGGCGGCCGGCTTGTGCTTGCGCGGCGGCGCCTTTGCGCCCCGCGCGCGGTTGGCGAGAATGATATGGCCGACCGCGGTGTTGGAGGCCGGGACGGTATAGAAGCGATAGACCTCGTCGACTTTCTCGTCGAGAGCGCCGCGCATGATCAGCCACATCACCATCTCGATGCCCTCGGCGCCGGCCTCGCGCATGTAATCGACGTGTGGAATCTTCACGAGCTTTTGCGGATCCTTCGACAAGTTGTCGAGGAACGCTTTGTCCCATTTGCTGTTGATCAAGCCGGCACGCGGACCCGAAATCTGGTGCGACAGGCCGCCGGTGCCGAAGATCACGACCTTGAGGTCCTCCGGGTAGGACGCCACCGCTTTGCGGATGGCGCGGCCTAGCATGAAACAGCGATGGCCGGTGGGCGGCGGATACATCACGACGTTGACGGCGAGCGGAATGACCGGACAAGGCCAGTGCGAATTCTTGTCGATGTTGCCGAACAGGAGATTCATCGGCACCGTCATGCCGTGATCGACTTCCATCTTGTTGCAGATGGTGAGGTCGAACTCGTCGAGAATGACCGACTGCGCGATATGCGAGGCGAGCGCCGGATAACCCTGCACCACCGGCACCGGACGCGGTCCCCAGCCCTCGTCCGCCGGCGGGAACTCGGCAGCGCAGCCGAGCGCGAAAGTCGGGATCATGTCGACCGAGAATGCCGAGGCGTGATCGTTGTAGACGATGATCGCGACATCGGGTTTGGTCTCGCGCATCCACGCCTGCGATTTTTCAAAGCCGGAGAAGACCCGCTTCCAATACGGCTCCTCGGTTTTGCCGTTGTCGATGGCCGCCCCGATGGCGGGAACGTGTGAAGAGCCTATACCTGCGATGATTCTGGCCACGGCATCACTTCCGTTTCTTTGATTTGGATCTGGCTTTGGTTTTAGCTTTAGGCTTGGCTTTCGTTTTGGCTTTCGCTTTGAGTTTAGCCTTCGGCTTGGCGGCGGACTTTTTGGCCGACGTTCCGGCCGCGAGAAACTTTGACGGCGTGTTCTCGCCCGACCGCGAACGATTGCCTTCGACCGAGCGGCCGCCGCCGAGCATCATCTTGGCGTAGTTCTCCTGCGTATTGCTAGTCATGACCGCGGCAAGATGCTGGAACGAGTGGCCGTCAGTGGCGCCGAGCTTGGCGGTGAAATAGATGTTGCCGCCAAGCTCCAGCAGGCGATTGTAGTCGCGCTTGAGCACGGCGTCGGCTTGTTCCGGAGTGAGCCTGAACTTCTTGAGGTACTCCGCTTCGTTGGCCTTGAAGGCCTTGCGGTTGTCGTCCTTCATCAACGACATGCAGAACATGTTGATGCCGTAGCCCTCGCGGGAGCGCTCGGCATCGAACACGTATGTTCCGGGGATGTCGTCGTAAATCTGCGCTTTGCGAGCCATTTAGGTTTCTCCCGGGCGCCGCTCCGTGTGGCTGTCACATAATATAGCGCAGCAGAGCTTGGCAACGTAAGCCGTCGGTTCGCTCCGCTCATCCCCACGCAAGCTGAACCAATTGCCAAAATTGGAACCACTATAAAAGCCCCGCGCTGGATTGCCGCGTCGGCGGGAACGAGGTGGCAGCGCGGCGGCTAGTGTGGCGGTTCAGAAGTCCGCATCATTTTGGCCG
This sequence comes from Xanthobacteraceae bacterium, assembly GCA_035601915.1. Lineage (GTDB taxonomy): Bacteria > Pseudomonadota > Alphaproteobacteria > Rhizobiales > Xanthobacteraceae > BOG-931. The sequence goes on along the minus strand of DATNNI010000293.1, from coordinate 232 downwards.
GCACCTCATCATGCGGACGTCTGAACCAAAGCCACACTAGATCAATAGGTTTGCCAGTGTTCCTTTGATTCCGAAGTTGGCACAAGGGATTGTTGGTTGGCCATGCGAACTTCGGAATCGGGACACTAGCTCCAATAGAGCCGCATCAGCTCCAATAGAGCCGCATCGGGTTATCGACCAATAGCGCCTGCTGCAACGCGGCCGTCGGCGCGACCTTCGGAATAAAGTCGAC
>DATNNI010000292.1:0-4124 GCA_035601915.1 Xanthobacteraceae bacterium | reverse complement strand
CGGCGAGAAGGCCGGCAAATAGGAAGCTTTTTTCAAAGCGGTGGAGACGCTGGTGAAGTCGGCTTTGACGGCGGTGCCGACCTGGAACACTGTCGCGGCGATGACAATGGAAATGCCGGAAGCGATCAGCGCGTATTCGATGGCCGTGGCGGCGCTTTCGTCGCGCGCGAAACAGCGGAGCAATCCAGCGTCAAAGAATGTGGATCGCTTGTTCATGGTCTTATGCACCTTTCCGTCACAGCAGATTTGTCAGATGTGGAATCAGAGGTTCGTCGGCAGGCGGCATGGAATAGTTGCGTAAATCGTTGGGCCGCACCCATTTCAATGTTTGTCCCTCGCGCGCCGCGGCAATCCCTTCCCAGCGCCGGCAGACATAAAGAGGCATGAGTAGTTGGAATGCAGGATACCGATGACTGGCAAAGGTCAGCGGCGCCAGACACTCCTCATTGACGACGATTCCCAGTTCCTCCTTCAGTTCGCGGATCAGACTCTCTTCCGGGCGTTCTCCGGCCTCGACCTTGCCGCCGGGAAACTCCCAAAGACCGGCCATCGCTTTGCCTTCCGGACGTTGGGCGATGAGCACACGTCCGTCAGGGTCGATGAGCGCGCAGGCGGCGACAAGGACGAGATTCACACTCACAGGTCCGGTCTCAATTTAGGGACGGCAGGTAAAGGCAGGTTCAAACCGCTCCCGTTCATTCCCGCAAACGTCGCTATGGTGAATAAACATTTACTGTATTCAGGGCGGTTCGCTGGCTTTAAGCAGTCTTGGCCAATTCGAGTATGGCGTCGGCGAAGACGGCGGGCGTTTCCTGCGGGGGATTATGTCCGATTTTCGGGAGAACGCGGTACTGATATGGTCCGGTGAAAAACGCGCCGTGCCTTCCGGACAATTCCGGCGGCAACACCGCGTCGGCTTCGCCCTGCAACGCAATGGTCGGCACTGCGATTTTCGGCTTGGCGGCAAGCCGCTTTTCGATCTCCTCCAGCGTCGGGTCGCCTGCGGCGTTGCCGTAGCGGTGGCGGTAGGAATGGATCGTCACGCCGACAAAATCGGCATTGTCGAACGACGCTGCGCTGCGCGCGAAGGTCGCCTCGTTGAAACTCCAATTCGGCGACCATAATTGCCACAGCAGACGGCAAAAGGCGCGGCGGTCTAAATCCAATCCCGTGCGTCCGCGCTCGGTCTGAAAATACCATTGATACCAATAACGGCGCTCCTGCGCCGGGTCGTGTGGCTCTTTCGATCCGGCGATGTCCTGGATGTTGTAGCCATTGACGGTAACGAGGCCGCGCACGCGCTCGGACCACAACGCGGCGACGATACAAGCGGCGCGACCGCCCCAATCGTATCCGGCGAGAATCGCGCGTTCGACGGCAAGCGCATCCATCATCTCAAGCAAATCGTGGCCGAGCGCCGCCTGCTGGCCGGAGCGTGGCGCGGTGGTGGACAGAAATCGCGTGGGCCCAAAGCCGCGCAGGTAAGGCACGAGGACGCGGCATCCGGCGGCGACCAGCGGCGGTACCACGCCGTCGTAGCAGCGTGGATCGTAGGGCCAGCCATGGAGGAGAACGACCGGTATGGTCGCGGCATCACCGCTTTCCTCGTAAGCGATCTCGAGGTTCGGCGTGCGAACGTGATTGATGGCGGCGGTCATTGTCCGTGAAACGACCCAGTTGCGGCGATCGTTCCGCGAACGGGCTTAGCTGCGGTAATCGCCGTTGATGGCAATATATTCTTTGGTCAGGTCGCAGGTCAGCACCCGGTCGCTGCCTTTCCCCAATCCGAGCGCCACCTTGAGCGCAATCTCGGGTTTCTTCATCGCCGCCGAAACCGCGGTCTCGTCGTAGGCCGGATCGCGCTCGCCTTTGTGGGCGACCCGGATGCCGTTGAACCAGATTGACAGGCGGTCGCGGTTCGCCGGCTCGCCGGCTTTACCGACGGCCATGACCACGCGTCCCCAATTGGCGTCCTCGCCGGCAATCGCGGTCTTGACCAGCGGCGAATTGGCGATCGAGAGCGCAATGCGCCGCGCCGATTTTTTCGAAACCGCGCCCTCGACCACGATCTCAACCAGCTTGCGTGCGCCCTCGCCGTCGCGTGCTACTTGTTCGGCGAGATCGGCGAGCACGGCGAAAAAGCCTTTGCGGAACGCCGCGAGCCGCGGATCGGAGCGGCGTGTAATCTTGGCGAAGCCATGCGCGGCGGCAGCGCCGGTCGCGAACGCGAGCAGGGTGTCGGAGGTGGAAGTGTCACCGTCGATGGTCACTGCGTTGAAGGTGTCGGCAACTCCCTGCCGCAGCAGCGTCCGCAAGACCGCAGGCGCGATCGGCGCGTCGGTGAACACAAATGACAGCATGGTCGCCATGTCAGGCGCGATCATGCCGGCGCCCTTGGCAATACCGCAGATTGTGACCACGCTCGAACCGAAGCGGATGATGGACGCAGCGCCCTTCGGAAAGGTGTCGGTGGTCATGATCGCCTGTGCCGCTTCTTCCCAGCGGCCGGGCGTAGCCTCGGCCACCAGGCGATCCATCACGCCGGAAAATTTCGACGCATCGAGCGGCTCGCCAATGACGCCGGTGGAGGCGAGCAGAACGTCGCCTGTTTCGCAGTGCGCAGCCTTCGCGGTGATCTTGGCGGTGAGCTTTGTTGCCGCGCGCCCGGATTTGCCAGTGAAGGCGTTGGCGTTTCCCGAATTCACCACGAGCGCGTTGGCATTACCGCTGCCGCCCTTGAGCCGCGCTCGGCACCAGTCGACCGGCGCCGACGGGCATTTCGAGCGCGTGAACACACCGGCCACCGTCGTTTCCGGCGCCAGCAATGCCAGAAGGACGTCGGTCCGGCCGCCGAAGCGGATTCCGGCGGCCGCGGTTGCGAGCTGCACGCCCGCCACCGGCGGCATTTCCGGAAACGATTCAGGCGCGAGCGGGGAGATGGTGGAGGACATGATCTCGTCATGCGCGGGTATAGGCGTTCGAAGAACGGCGTCGCTTCGCTCGCCGATGCCCCGCGCATCCATGCGGCGATTGAGCGTTCCCGTTAGGTGCGATGGATTGCCGGGTCAAGCCCGGCAATGACGAAGCATTAGGTGCGGTCCCGGGTCACTTCTTGCTTGGCGCCGCGGTATTGAGCGAAGGATCGGCGGCGGGCGCCGCCGCTGGCTTGTCGAGGTGCTCGATATTGGCGGTTGCGCGCAACTTCTCGACCAGTGCCGCCTGCGCGCGATGCGCGACATAGTTTTCGAGCTGGCCCTTGACCTGCTCGAAAGGCGGAGTCGGCTTGACGCGCTTATCCTCGACTTTGATGATGTGCCACCCAAACTGGGTCTTTACCGGGTCGGAAAGCTGGCCCTTGTCGAGCTTGAACGCGACCGCGGCGAATTCCGGCACCATCTGTTCCTTGGTGAAATAACCAAGGTCGCCGCCATCGGCGCCGCCCGGATCCTTGGACTTTTCTTTCGCCAGCGTGGCAAAATCGGCGCCGGCCTTCAATTGCGCGAGGACGGCTTTGGCTTCTTCTTCGGTCGGAACCAGGATGTGGCGCGCATGCACCTCTTCCTCGTTGGTCGTCTGCTTGATGGCTTCGTCATAGACCTTGTGCTCGGCCTCGTCGGAAAGGGCGGCGCGGCCGGCTTCCTGCAACAATGATTCCATCAACAGCCGGTTATGGTCGAAGTCGAGCCGGCGCTTGACGTCCGGCCGGTCGGCGAGACCCTGCTTGCCGGCAGCCTGCGACAACACCACCACGTCGGTCACATAGTTGATGAAATAGTCGCGCTTCTGCTCCGGCGGTATGTTGGGGATGTTGTTGCCGATCTCCTCTTCAGCCAGAGCAAGGTCGCTTTCGCGGATGTCGACGCCGTTGGCGCGGGCAACGACCGGATCGCTGTCCTCCGCGAAAGCCATCTTGATCGGCATGGAAAGCACAAGAGTGAGCGCGAACGCGCCGAGCGCGTAGCGAACGGGAAGGCGGGTGAGGGCCATTGAACGCAATCCTTTGGGTAAATGGGCAAGTCGCTAGTGTGGCGGTTCAGAAGTCCGCATCATTCTTGCCGCGAACGCGTCATGCGGACTTCTGAACCAAAAGCCACACCAGGACAATAATTTGCTAGTGTCCTTTC